>NJEK01000012.1 GCA_002255105.1 Candidatus Wolframiiraptor sp. EX4484-121 | reverse complement strand
CCTCGGTGACCGAAGGTTGGACCACCTCAAAGTCTATAAATGTGTGCATTCCGAGGGAGGCTGCCCCAGAACCTTACTTGCAGGCGGATCTAGAGGCCTCATACCAGGTGGATGGTTCTCCCAAGGTTTTAGATCATGACTGGTATATGTCGATCGTTAGGAGCGAGACCTACGATGAGCTTGAGGACGAGCTTGAAGAGGCTCAGGCCGAGATAGACGATCTAAGGGATGAGATAAGCTATTTGAAGGCCAAGCTCGATGAGAAGCAGGACGAGATAGATTATTTGAAGGCCAAGCTCGACGAGAAGGAGAAGGCTTTGGAGGATCTTCGAAAGAAGCATAACGACCTTCTGGACCGTTATCGACGATTACAGAGCAAGTATGAGCAATTGGGGAAATCCTATCAAGACTTAACAAACCAGTATAGGGAGCTGGATCAGAGGTATGAGGATCTGAGGGATAAGCACCAGCAAGCCCTCCTAGACTTGGAGAGGCTTAGGACGAAATACGACCTGCTCTCAAGGGATTATGGGAAACTCGACGAAAGCTATAGAAATCTCTTAAAGGATTACGAGAATACATTAGCAGATCTGAAAACCTATAGGTCGATGTATCAGGAACTAAAGATCAGGTACGGAGATTTGGAGGGCAAGTACCACGATGCATTAGCCGAGGGCGCGAGATTAAGGCAGAGGGTCACCGACTTGGAGAGCAGATACGTGGATCTGAGCAGGACCTATCAATCCCTTCTAGGAGAGAATATATTGGCGAAAAACGTGATCTTCGCCCAAGCCGCCGCAGTCGTTGCTGGGGTTGGAATATATGTGCTTGTCTCCAAAAAAGTTTTGGGCAGATCTGGCGGCAAATCTGAAAGCGCGAATTCGAATTATAATGAGGGAAACTTGAAGAGGATTCAGAAGATACTGTCGGGGAGGAGGGTTACCATACCGCGCGATGCCGCCGAGAGACTTGGATTGAGGGAAGGGGACATGGTTGAGATACTCTTAGGAGACGGCCACGTAATAATAAAGCCGGTCGAGAAAGAGGCATCGGATGAGAGGAAGATAATCGGGGGGAGCTAAGCCGGAAAAATTGGAGTTCGCTGGAACGCGGATACTCCAGCCCTATAATTCACATTTACCTATCTTGATCTAAAGGGTTAAAATCTATCGGGGAGAAGTCGAGGCTGAGAAAAAAGGAAATATTATCGGAGAATGGGCTGGGATGAGCATGGAATACCAAAAGAGAGGAGTTGGAGAAACTCGGCTGAGGGGCTCGTGCCTGCTGTCAATAAAATCAAAACTAGACTCGGTTTCGTTTCGTAGCCATCTTCTCCATCATCATATTGAATATTATTTACGCGCTATTTTGTAATTAGGCTGTCATAAAATGCTTTCAAAGCCGCGTCTACGTTGACGTTGAATCCCAAAGTCTTTAACGTATATCCCATCGCCGCTATAGTCCTGCTTATCGGCGCCTTTCTTGCAGTATATCCCATATGCCCTACTCTAACGATCTTTCCCGCGAATTTTCCAAGCCCTCCAGAGATCATCACGTTAAAATTCTCCAACATTCCGTCGATGAGCTTCTTTGGAATGCCCTCTGGAAGTCGTACAACGGTGATCGTGGGCGAGGCGTATTCCTCGGGCGCGACGAGCTGTAAGTTCATCGCCTTTATGGCGTTTCTGAACGCAGCCGCGAAGACCTTATGCCTCCTGTACACATTCTCTAACCCCTCATCGATTACTTGCCTTAGTGCTTCGCGGAGGGCTATGACGGTGTGCGTGGGCATTGCGGATGGATGTGGATGACCCCAAGCCGCCATTTCTCTGATAGATTTCTTCCATGTCCTGAAGTCGAGATACCAGCTATCCGGTTCACCTGTTCTCTCGTCCAGGATTTTCCAAAGCCTCCTACTTATTCCTATTGGGACTATTCCTGGCATCCCTCCCAGCGCTTTGCTCGCGTATCCAATGCAGAGGTCTATACCCCACTCGTCCATATTTATCTCTGCTCCCCCGAAGATCGATATCGCGTCAACCATGACGAGTAGATCATGATCCTTGAAGACCTTGCCTATGTCTCTTAGCGGGTTCATAACTCCCGTGGACGTCTCGTTATAGACTATGAAAGCAGCCTCTATATCCTTGTTCTTCTCAAGCGCGCCTTCTACATCTTCAGGCGTTATGGGCTCTCCATAATCCTTCTCGAGTAAAACTACGTTCCTCTTATGAGTCTTAGTGATCCTGACGGCGATCTCCCCGAAGTATCCGTTGACGCACATCAGGAACCTCTCTTTTCGAGTGACGAGGTTTATAAGACCAGCCTCTATGGCGAGGAATCCGGGAGTAGGAAACAAGATCACCTCCCCGCTGGTGTTAAAGAGCTTCTTACACAGCTCTACAACCTCTTCATGGACCTTCTTCCATTCAGGTCCATAATGAGGGAGAATAGACGCCGCCGCTTTTAGGACATCTTCAGAAGGCTGAGAAGGCCCCGGAAGCATCAGCAAAGGATTCCTGCCGCTCATGGAGCTAGTCAGCATCTGCATTATTTAAATCTAATTCGGAGAAATTAATTGCCAAGCTCTCTTCACGATAATGATTAATTCATTCTTTCTCGATGCTTGGTGCAATGAACAGAGCGCAAGAGGCTTTAGAGAAAAGGGAGAATGAGAGGCTGAAGACGGCCAAGGGTTAGATGGAGCTGGCGACTAGGTTGGATCGATCTTGAGATCTGAGAGGTGGGCTAGAGCAGATACAGATCATTTATGCTTCAGAGGCCAGGGGACAGTATGGGTCGGGTGGGTCCAAACTTCCCTTGAGTAGTAGGGATCGAGCATAGCAGCCGCCTCTACAAAAGTCTCTCAGCCTACAAGATCTGCATGGCTCTGGGAGCCTCGGATTCATGACCTGTTTAACGAATTCATTCGAATAATATTTGTCTAACGCGTTGGTGAAGCCATCCTTAACGTTGGCGATCCTATAATCCAGAGTATCGCAGAGGAGTAGGTTTCCAGCCGGATCCACATCGATGACCCTATCGGTCCTGCATCCGCCGGTAACGTAGATGTATGGCGAGTCTATGAGTAGTTCGGCGGGCATATAGCACCAGATACGACCGTTATATCCGAGCTCATTACAGGCTTCCTCAAGTAGCTTAACCGATCGTATAACCTCCTCCTTGGAGGGAGCTACACGGTTTTCTCTCGCCCTACCGACTGGCAGAACAGGTATTATGCATGAGCTCTCCGCCTCAAGATTCTCGGCGAGCTCGACATAATCCTTCGTCTCCATGTAGTTATATTTGCAGACCGCCATCACCGTTGAGAAGGAGACTCCGCACTCCTTGAGAAGCTTAATACCTCTCATGAAATATCTCCAACTCCCGTGACCCCTAATAATCTCATATGTTTCGGGCTTAGATCCATCCATACTAACATAGAGATAGATATCGTATCTTCCAAGAAATTCCGCCAGCTCTCGATTGAGACATATTAGATTCGTCGACATATTGCAGCTCATCCCATGATCTCTAATGGCCTTAATGATCTCCTTCAAATCTCTTCTCAGAAGGGGTTCTCCGCCCGTTAATGCTACCTGCTTAACACCGTAATCTGAGATCTCCTCGACGAATTTCATGGCATCATTCAAGCTCATGGCCTCGAGTCTACGAAATCTGCTCGCATAGCAGTGGATGCAGTTTAGGTTACATTTTCCGGTGATCAGCCAGATTATCATCTCGACTGCCATCTATCAGCTTTGGCTTAATGGAGGGATCTATTAAAGATAAGACCCAAGGTCTAAGCGCTCAGAAGCTTATCGATCCTATCCCTAATCGGCAGATATACTCTTTTATAGAATTCCCTTTGGCTTTCTAAGGTCTCTCTTGGGAAACTTTTAACATATTTCACCGCGGCTTCCCAGTATTTCTCGAATGCTTTTCCGAATCTCACGGTAACTTGCCTGTCGAAGTCCGTCGGCCTCTGTGCTTGTCCACCAATCATAAACCATCCATCCTTGGATTTGAAGGCGACCTCATCTCCAATATATTCTTCAATGACTCCTTTCTTGGGTTTTTCCGAAATCTTCTCGCGGGCTGTCTTGATCCTCCTGCCTCCGACTCCACGATGTTTTGCCCAGGCATAGAATATCGCCCTATTTAATCCGAAGGATTTAGCCTTCTCCAGATCTCCCTTAAGCACGTAATATCTCGCTGCCTGCACGAGCGCCATGACCTGAAATCTCCCAACAGATCTTATCGGAAGCCCTCGACCGCGGCCCTCCCTCTGCTCAAGGGTTATGCTAAGTCTATTCTCATCCTTCACGGCTTCCAACGCCCTCTCGGCGAGCCTGTCTGCCTCACCTTCAGAATATCTATCCCAATCCCTCCAATATCTGAAGTTTCTTGGATCCGCCCATGATAGATCGAATTCATCTAGCTTCTCAGGATCTATGGTCACGGCAACTAGATCAAGTTCTCTATGGAGGCTTAGGGGCGTTGTGAAGACCCTCTGAACATCCATGATATTCTCTAGCTTCAATCTCCTCTCAGGATCCTTGGATCTTTCACATAGTTTCATGAGATCATCTCTGACCTCCCTTAAGACGTATTCCACGATCGAGAAAGAGATTCTTAGGGGGTCGGTCTCCCAAAACTTGTCGCTTATCGCCCTCTCATTCAGATGTAGATGTATTCCTCTACCAGACCATATGAGATAGAACGACCTCTCAACCTCATGCCTCCTAAGCTCCTCTATCAGGATCCGAGCCGCCTCCTTAATCAAATCGACCTCATTGAGTGAGCCGTCTATATCCCAGCTCGGAGTGGAGTATAGAATGTTATCCCGCCGGAGATCCTCCTTCCCTTTAAGCCTTCCATAGATGTTGGCGGAGGCGTAGAAGGTTCTCGGAACACTATACCTAAACCTGTTCAATATCCTCTTAACATCTACGGGGCTTGAGATCGTTAGAGGTCGTTCATTATCCCAGTATCTGTGAAATATCCTCCTCCCCCTCCTCGAGACGGATTCTAGGGCGACCCACCTACCCCTACAAAACTTCGTTATCTCGGAGGCCACGTCCTCTCTCAGATAATGCTTGAATGAGAACTCTATACCTGCCCTCTCGTTCACGGTTGAACAATCTCACGCCGAGGATTTAGATGAAATCCGAACCAGTTTAAATAATCATACTTGAGGAATCTCCAGCTTATACCTGAGGATTATGCTCCGCGGAGCCTCGCCTTCTTCTAAATCTGATCAACATGTATATGATCAGAGCTACCGCTGCCGCGACGATGATCGGGTCGATATAAGCTGAGTAATCCAATACGATTCTCCAATATGGGCCAAGCTTAAATCCGAGATAGGTTAACATGAAGTTCCAAGGTATAGATCCTATAATCGTCAAAACTATGAATTTCGGGATTTCGAGCTTGAATAATCCTGCTGGAAAGGATATTATCGTCCTGATGGCCGGCATCATCCTCCCAAAGAATACGGCATAGGCCCCATATCTTCTGAAGAGCGTTTCAGCGTATTCGAATTCGCGTTCATCTATGAGAAGGTATCTCCCATACCTCGTGATGAAGGGTCTCCCAACCCTCGCGCCTATCTGATAGAGAATACTCGAGCCCACTACATTCCCGATCGTTGAGGCCGTTGTCGCCTCGATCAGGAACAGCCATGAGCCGTTGAGCCATGCAACGTAGCCTGAGAACGGCATAACTATCTCACTGGGTATGGGTATTAGACAGCTCTCAGCGGTCATGGTCAAAAATATTCCAAGTAGTCCAAACTCCTCGATGAACCAGGTGACCATATCCGTTACGGCTATCAGTATGCTCATTCCAAAGACTCCTCCAAAGCACGTAAAATATCTATTCTTGAAACTCGGTGTTTAGGACTATGTAGATATCCCTCGCTATCTTCTCGCCGATCCCCTCTACCGACTGAAGTTCCTGCAGGGATGCATTGGCTAAGGCTTTGATCGTCTTAAATCTTCTTAGCAGGTTTATCGCCCTCGCCCCGCTCACATTTGGTAGCCCCTCGACGACGAACCTTATCCTATCCGAGATATTCTCCACCTTCTCCTTCATCCTCAGCGGATGAGGTCTTCCCTTCCCGATTCTCTCAGCCCTCCTATCAAGTTGCCGGAGATAGATCACGAACCACCTCCTGCTCGGGAGGATAATCGCCGGGATCTTCCAGTCGATTATGATGCTGTTCAAGGCTCCTAATACCTGGCTTGGAGACCACTTAGTGATCTTCTCGATCAAGCTCAGACTGCCCTCGATCACTAGGATTGGCTTAACATCGATGCACCTCTTCAGCTTATCGAGCTCGCTCCATAATCTCATCGACCTAACATCAGACACGAATCCCGTGGGGGTCTTTCTCTCGATCAAGATGTCTCCGATGAGGTAGTCCCCGGCCTCTAGAAAGCTCACCTCGGCCTCGACCCCAAGCCTCTTCAAGCTCTCAAGGATTCCTTTCGCCTGCTTAACCTCCCTCGAATCTATGACTATCATCTTCAAGACCTCTCAGGAAAACTATGTTAAAGATCTTCCTAAAGCCTCGGCGAAGCATCGTTCTTCAAACTTTATCTATTGTTTCTTGGCCATAATGGGTTAAGGGATGGGCTTTAAGGGATACGTCATCAGGCCATTCGATCCATGGAGGAGTAGGCTCTGCACATGTCCGCCGAAGTATTCCTTCGACCCATATACGGGGTGTGAGCACGGATGCCTATATTGCTATGCGTCCTCATATATCAGAGACTTTTACAACTGTAGGCCGAAGAGGGATCTCTTGAGGAAGGTTCGAAGAGATTTGAGCAGGATTCCGGCGAACTCGCTCATCTCCATGTCAAACAGTTCCGATCCATATACCCTCATGGAGGCGAGGCTCAAGCTTACGAGAAAATGCCTAGAGGAGTTTGCGTATCATAGGATCAGGCTTCTCGTGGTGACGAAGGGGGCGTTGGTGTCGAGGGATGTTGACCTGCTCAGGCGATTAAGATGCGCGGTGACGATGACGATAACAACCATAGATAAAGATCTCTCTAGAAGGCTTGAGCCTCGTGCGCCGACGCCCTCCATGAGGCTTGACGCCCTCTCAATCCTCTCGGCAAATGGCATTCCAGTCGGGATGAGATTGGATCCGATAATTCCGTTCTTAAACGATGATCAGATCGAGGAACTCTTGAAGGAGGCCAGGGATGTGGGTGTTAGGCACGTCGTCGCATCGACCTTCAAGCCTAGATACGATAGCTGGAAGAGGATGGCCGAGGAGTTTCCAGAGGAGATGAATAAGCTCAAAAGACTATTCAAGATGGGGGAGAGGATCGGGAGGAGCTGGTACCTCCCAAAGGAATTCAGGTTCAAGCTCATGAGGAACATCGCAGAGATTTGTAGAAGGCTCGGCTTAACATTCGCATGCTGTAGAGAGGGGTTCATAAGATTACATACCGCAAAGACCTGCGATGGAAGTCATCTAATAGAGGAGTCTGATAAATCTCAGCCCCCCAACAGCGTGAGGAGCAAGGCCTTCGATGTATGAAGCCTGTTCTCAGCCTGATCCCAGACAGCAGACCTCTCCCCATCTATAACCTCAGCCGAAACCTCCCGTCCCCTATAGGCTGGGAGTGGATGCATGAATATCGCGTTTGGCTTCGCATATCTCATGAGATCGGCGGTGACCTGATATCTCGGCAAGAATATCTTTAGCCTCTTTTCGGCCTCCGCTTCCATTCCCATGCTCACAAATGTATCCGTCATGACCACATCGGCTCTGGACACGGCCTCAACGGGATCTTCACAAAACTCTATAATCGAACCACTTCTCTCAGCCTCCCTCAACGCCTCGTCGACAAACTCCTTATTCGGCTCATATCCCTTGGGGGTCGCAACCGTCAAATTCAATCCGAGCTTCGCCGCCCCAATCAGGAGGGAGTTGCAGACGTTGTTTCCATCGCCGACCCATGCGACTTTGATCCCCCTAAGTCTCCCAAACCTCTCCCAGATCGTTAGGAGGTCCGCCAAGGTTTGAAGCGGATGATTTATGTTGGAGAGCCCGTTGACCACCGGCACCTCAGCCCACCTAGCGAGCTCGACTAAGGTCTCATACTCATGAACTCTGGCCATTATCAGGCTCACATATCTTGAGAGAACCCTGGCAGTATCGGCTAAGCTCTCACCCCTCCCCAACTGCATATCTATAGGTCTGAGGTAGATCGGGGTTCCGCCGAGTTCCGAGACGGCCATCTCGAAGGAGACTCTAGTCCTAGTCGATGGCTTCTCGAAGATCATGGCCACGCCTTTTCCATCCAATGCTCTCCTAAACATCTCTCTAGACCCCTTGACGATTCTAGCAAGTCTTAAGATCTCCAGTATCTCATCCGCCGAGAAGTCCCTTAGAGTGAGAAAGTCTCTCCCCTTTAGGGCGGCTATCACGATCCCACAGACGGGGAATGGACCTAAAAACCTTAGTCAAGATCTTCCATCAATCCGGCTATATAGACCTGGCCGACGGCTATCCCGCCGTCGTTGGCCGGGATCTCGCGGTTCACTAGGATCTTCAGGCTTGAGCCATCCGCCAATCCTCTCAGGATTATGTGGTTCACCGCCGCTCCGCCGGACACATAGAGTTCCCTGACCTCAAATCGGTTGGCGGCGATGTAAGCTGCCTCTCCTAAGGCCTTTCCCAGTAGGTATTGAGCCATGTAGGCGAGCTCGCCTTTAGGCGAGGTGTTCAATCTATCGAGCAGGATTCTTAGGATTTCGCTCGTCAATATCTCGACTCCTCCCCCATCCTCGATCAGGAGGCGGCCGGCATCGAAGATTTCATCGATTTCCACCGAGTTCTCCTCCAAGCTTATTGCTGGCTCCCCCTCATAGGTTCTCTCGAAGCATATTCCGAGTAGTGCCGAGATGCTGTCGAGAAATCTCCCGGTGCTGGAGGTCTTCGGCCCGCCTCCCTCCCTAACGATCCTCAAACATGCCTCAAGCTCCCTTAACCCGTATTTCATCTTTTTGATGAACCCCATCCTCCTAAAGAGTTCGACGACCTCACCCTCGTCCATGATCTTCAGCATTATCGAGGCCAGCATCCTGAGGGGATACTTGGTCGCCAGATCTCCCCCCGGCATCACATGATACTCCAATCTCCCAAACCTCCTAAACCTACTTCCGTCCCAAGCTATTATCTCCCCTCCCCAGATCGCCCCATCCAACCCATAGCCCACCCCATCCATAACCACGCCTACCGCGGGCTCCTCCGGGTCATGGCCTCTCTCAGCCATAACGGAGGCCATGTGAGAGAAATGGTGTTGGATGAGTTGAAGCTTGAATCCATTCCGTTCGGCAAATCTTTCCGCGGCTCTCCTCGACGAGTATCTTGGGTGGAGGTCGGCGACCACGCTAAGGTCTCCTCCATTAAGCCCATAGCTCTTCATCAGATACCTTATCGAGGATTCATGGTCTCTGAGGACCAGCGGGTTATCCGTGTCTCCCGAGAACGGCGCCAACACCACCTTATCGTCGAATCCCACCGCTCCAGCAGTTTGAAGCTCCGCCCCATATGCGACCACCTTATCCCTGAGCTTGAATGGGAGGTTTAGGAGTTTCGGGGCCATCCCCCTACCGCATCTCAGTATCGCGAATCCCCCATAGGTGGGTCTGATGACCGAGTCGTCCACCCTGTTAACGATCCTCCTGTTATGGGTTAGGAAGTAGTCTACTATCCCGGTGAGCCTATGGATTTGCGAGTCGTCGCTTATCATCGGATCTCCGAACGCGTTTCCGCTGGTCATTATGAGGAACTTATCCCTCGTCTCCATCAATATGAGGTAGTGGAGGGGGGTATAGGGAAGCATAACCCCAAGGGTCCTCAATCCTGGTGCGACGAACCTAGATACGGGCGAACCATCCCTCCTCGGCAAGATCATTATTGGCTTGATGTACCCCGTCATCAGCCCCTCAACTTCCTCATCCTCGATCTCAACCAGCCTTTCAGCGACCTCTAGGTTTAGGGCCATGAGGGCGAATGGCTTCCTAGGTCTCCTCTTCCTCCTCCTGAGCTCCAAGACCACCTCATCCGAGCTCGCCAAGCACGCTATATGGAATCCACCTATCCCCTTCACAGCGACTATCTTGCCTGAGTCAATGAGTTCTGCGGCGGCCTTCAGCGGATCGTCCACATCCATTTTCCTGAGATTTTTATCCAGTAGGGTTAGCCTTGGCCCACATCTTGGGCAGCTTATCCCCTGAGCGTGATATCTCCGCTCATTCCACAGATCCTCGTATTCCCTTTTACATTCATCGCAGAGCGGGAAGTCCCTCATGGAGGTGTTCTCCCGATCGTAGGGGGGATTATACATCATCGAGTATCTCGGCCCACACCAAGCACAGCTATTGAACGGATACCTATACCACCTGCTCCGAGGATCGAGCACCTCCCTTATACAGTCTAGGCAGACGGCCAGGTCCTGTGGGAT
>NJEK01000067.1 GCA_002255105.1 Candidatus Wolframiiraptor sp. EX4484-121 | reverse complement strand
TGTAGCTCTACCGGCGCGTCCCAAGGCAGTTCATAGGCATCGATCGCCCTTTCCAAGATCTCAACATATAGCCTCTTCTTATCTCTGGGAATATTCTCGGCTACTATTAGGATGTCTATGTCGCTGAGAACCGTCGTCCTCCCCTCCGCAACCCCTCCAACCACATAGACCCTCACATCCCCCAGAACGTCTCTGGCGGCCTTCGCCACCTTTAACGCATACTCCCTCCACCTCCTCAAGTGCTCGAAGCGATATCTAACCCAGTTTAACACCCTTGACCACCTCATCCAACAGTATCTTCAAGTCCCTCGCGACATTTATCAAGGAACCTACATCGTCTCGAGAATAGCTTAAATCGCCATATCTTCCCCCAATATATGCTTCCTCGGCGAGGATGAGTTTTCCGCGATGTTGGTCGACAAATCCCCGAACTTTAACGGCCAATTCAGAATAACTATTCCTTTCCAAACCTCTCGATAAAAGCCCTAGAAGAGCCCTCAATCTATGGCCTCTAACGACCTCTCCGAACAATTCGTATAGAACCGCCTTAAGATGTAGTTGCATCGACTGCTCTGCGAAGAACGCCGCCAGATCGGGGTCGACGGCATCCTCGGCCTCCTTCAGAAAGCTCAGAGCCCTCCTCTTAAGCTTAGCAACATATTCCCCGCTCAAATCCGATAGAGCATGGCCATTGATCTTTATTAGATCTTTCCCGATCAACGAGAACTCATCTCAACGTTGATTTCACGTATAGGACTAGCTTGATTGAGATAATGAGCACGGCGGCTATCACGCCCACAATCACGACGTAGTTGAGCAGGTTTCTCACATCTCCGAATTCGATAACATTCATCCTAGCCTCGACGCTCTCATCAGGCCTTGCATAAACCCTCTTCTCACTCGATCCGTACTTCACGTGGATCGTGTAGGTCGGAAGCTTCAAAATCCTCCTAAAGTATGCCGTGCCATCGGCTCCGGTGATCGATTTTTTGATGGGAATCGATCCATAGAGTACGCCGACCTCCGCGCCACGAAGTGGCCTCCCAAGCAAGTCCACGACCCTCACCCTCAGCCAGCAACTCTCCACCCTTACGGCCACCTCATCTCCCTTGAAGGTCTCGTTGAGCATTTTCATCAGGATCGGAGTATATGGATAGTTTATCTTGATGGTGTAGTTTGAGAATATCATGTCTTTGAGGGTGATGGTTCCGTTCTCATCCGTCAAGCCCTCAAACCTCTTCCCATGGATTCTATCATCCACCTCTATCTTACATCCCTTAATGGGTTCCCCATCACTCCAGGCAACCCTCAACCTCATATCGGAGATCGGTAACTTGACCACCTCCATCCCCGCCATCTCCGAGCAATTCATCCTAAGCTCTCTAAGCCTCACCCCCTCAAGCGTGTAGATTGTGAGATCACATAACCCCTCAGGAACATACTTAGCCCTAAACGACTTGACGGGGCTATCTATGGTTACATTTATCCCGGCTGGGGCGGTGAAATTTAAGAGGCATGGGTAACTCTTCCCGGAGCTCGTCTCGAATCTAAGGCTTATGTCGTAGACTTTCGTCTTAACGTCCTTCTCCACGCTCCCCGCCACATCCATCCACCCTTCATAGACGGTCAAGTTCCTCCACATAACCTCGACTTCATATCTCCCCTCCGGGACCCCTACAAACCATGCTAGGCCATCGTCATCCGTCCTCAGATGCGCCGGTCCAAGCCTGACGTATGCATCCTTCAAGGGCTTTGACGAGCTGCTCAATATCCTCAATCTGATGGAGTGTATCGGCAGGGTTAATGTCGACCTATTCCCCGGCTCATAGTCCCCCGCAGCCTCAACACATCTCCCGAAGAGATTTGAGCAGTTTATGGCCCTAACGTGGTACCTTGCCATGGGGAGCTGGCTGATGATCAGGGTTCCATTCCTGCTATAGATATCCTTGAAGCTCAGCTCGGGGTTCGGGCCCGCGACCGTGTAGTTAGCTCCAACACATCCCCCACCCGTATCCACAGCCTGGATGATCAGGTCGTCTACCGGGAGCTTTAAGTCGTGGATCCTCGCAGGCCTCGTCATCCATGGGTATATGGTGGGATGATATCCTGCCCAGAGCCATCCATCGAAGACCTTCACCCCCTTCCAATATATCTGCGCCGTGTGGTTTCCCTGCGGGACTAAGTCGTAGGTTGCCGTCCCATTCTCCGCGATCCTCTCAAACCCATCGAAGACCACCTTCGCCCCGATTAGCGGCCTCCCCCTCCTATCGAGAGGATTTATCCTCAAGTTGAATAGGCTCGTCCTGATAGTTCCCGATGACGCCAGGTCATATGCCGTCGGCATCTCGATGTAGATCAGATTTTTCTCCTGCCTGTAGCTACTATTCCAGTAAACCCTAACATCATGCCTCGCCTCGGGCAACCTCCATATCCTTATAGTTCCGTTCTCCGGCGTGATAAACTTCCAGACCCTGTAGTAGTGGATTAATTGCCTTATGACGACCTTCGCCCCGCCCAATCTATGGACTCCATCGAAGTCCGTTATGGTTAGATTGAAGGATCTATACGGCTTTATCTCGAATGGCCCCCCAACGGGGAAGTCCTCGAAGGTATAGGGTATCCATTTCGGATAGTCCACCCTTATGTCGACGTGAGGTCTCTTAAACCTCTCCTCAGGCTCTATCCATTCGGGTATGAACACCTTCGCAGATATTATCATGCTAGACCCTGGGGAAAACCCGTTCAGGATGTATTGGACTGGGTCGAATGCTTCTAAGACGCTGTTCACGTCGACCTTGAATCCGGCGGCCTCCCTACCCCCACCCCTCGACCAGTCGAACCAGAACCTGACCCATATTATCTTTATAGCTCTACCCCCGCACACGCCACTTAGGTGTAGTTCTGCTTCATGGTAGATCGTCCCCCCAAAACCCCACGACCTCTTGATCTCCGGATAATAGCCCCATATGAGCCCCTTCTCCTTCATGTCTTCGGCTCTTCCCTTAACGGCCTCGAAATCCTCAAGCAAGATCTCATCGAAGTGCAGGTCGATATTCTTCCTATATTTATCGAGACAATCATAATTCGTTATGTTTATCTGCAGCGTTCCCCATTCCCCCATATAGAATTCTGCTGGAAGAAAGTTCACCTCAAACTCCCATGTCACCGGCTGGCAACGCGCGCAATCCGTGAGGCTTATCGCAGAGATCGACAACAGGACTATTATGAGGATCGCCTCGAACTTTCCCATCTCCAACAAACTCCCCGAGAGCATCTATAAATCTTCTCAGATTCTTGGCCTGAGCCCGCCCAGCTTCCTCATCCTAGCGTATTCATTCAGCCTTCTATAGACTTGGGCGTGTGGGGCTCCATTAATTATAGATATCACGGCTTCTTCCGCGGCTCTCACATCCTCCTCGCTTCCTATGATCGCCACGGTGTCCCCGTAGATCGAGAAGCCCCTCCCAATCGCCTCGACGACATCCCTAGCCTTAAAGAGGGCGACCGGGTCTCCGCCCTCCTCTGGGGGCTTTTTGAGCTCTATCCTCACGCTCCCTCCCTCGCTATCTATCGTCAACCTGACCCCCAGCTCATCCTCTATCCTCCTCTTGACGGAGCCCTTCGGCCCTATCAAGACGCCCACCCTCTCACGCGGGATGTTGACGGCGAAGAACGCCATGACGCCTACCCTCTCTAGGGTCTTCGAGCAACCTTATTAACTATTTATCGCCCCCTCTCCTTGAGCGAGTAAATCCTTCAACGCCTCACTCGATCTCATGGAGATATATTCTTATAACATGTAGCGGAATCTTTACCGGAATGAAGCCAGGTATCCAGCTGAGGAAAGTCCAGTTAACCGGCGGGTCAACCTACATAATCTCGCTTCCAAAGGAATGGGCGAGCGGCGTCGGGATAAAGCCTGGCGACTATATCCAAGTCATCCCTCAGCCTGATCAAACTCTCCTACTCGTTCCCGGGGAGAGGGCTGAGGAGCCGTCGGAGGCTTTGATAAACGCTGTCTCGGCGAAGTCTCCCGAGGAGGTGGTTAGGGAGTTTATAGCCTGCTATCTCACGGGATATGATGTGATTAGGCTTAAGTTTGGGAGGAGGGTCGATGAGTATAAGGCTCATCTAAAGAATGTGATGAGAAGCAAGCTCATAGGTTTGGAGACGATCGAGGAATCGACGAATCAGATGGTCGTCAAATGCTTTCTTGGCTATATGGACTTCCCAATAAAGGATGCCTTGAGGAGAGTCCACTTGATGACCCTCTCCATGTGCCTCGACGCGATAAGATCTCTAAAGGAGCGTGATAAGTCTCTTGCGAAGGATGTCGTTCAAAGAGATGATGAGGTTGACAGATTATATCTCTTCTTGGTAAGGGGGCTGAAGCTGGCGGTCGAGAATAGGGTTGTTATGAAGCAGATGGGGTTGACGAGCCCGCGTGAATGCTTGGGCTATAGGTTGATCATTAAGAGCATTGAGAGGATAGCGGACCACGCGGCGAGGATAGCCGGAATAATTCTATCCCTTAACCTCTCTAAGATAAACAGCGGTCTGGTGAAGAACATATCAAGCATCGCCGAGAAATCCTATACGATCTATCAAAATGCCGTTAACTCCCTCTATAAGTTGGACATTAAGGAGGCGAACGACTCGATCATGAGGATCAAAGAACTTGTTGGGATGGAGGAGGATCTTGTTGAGAAGATCTTTAAGCTTAAGCTCGATGTCGAGACCATAACCGGGTTAAGACTGATCTTAGAGAGCCTCAAGAGGATAGCTGAATACGCGGCCGATATAGCTGAGATCGTGATCAACCTAGCGATAAAGCCTCCATGCTGATTCTCGAAAATTAAGAGTTGAGCATCTCTCAAAATGGATGAGAATAAAGGAATATGGTAGCCCAGATATACTCCTAGATAAGATGGGCTTAAGGGATTGATGATTGAGTGTTTGGAGGAGTGCCTGAATAGGGGTGCGAACCGGGGTCGGGGATAGGATTATTGTTGGAGCTTTGAAACAATCTCGTGCTTAAATTCCATCTGATTTCTCCTCACGGGCTCTCTAAACATTTCCAGCTCGTTAACCTCTTTCTCAAGCTTCCTCCTCCTCTCCTCGAGTTTTCTAACCTCCCTTCTAAGGCCCTTCAGTCTCTGCTCAAGCTCCTCAACCTGCCTCTTAAGGTCTTCATATCGCTTCACCTCGCTCATCATCTTCCACGTTATCACGAATCTGTAAAGCTCATCCTCATTCCCCGAAAAGATCACTTGGAAGCTCGCCATCCTCTCATCCACAAACCCCATGATGCGAGCTTATTTAAGTCTCTCTAGCGTTTCATGGGCATAGCTATTATCTCGACGATCTTTAGGTCGAAGAAGTTCGAGGAGTGGGCGGGCTTAACGACGACAGCCGTATCGGCTCCATGGCCGGTTCCAGCGATGCATATCACATTCCTATCTATCGGGATCAGCCCGGCGTCGGCGGCCATGACCGCTATCTCAACGCAGACCTTCATTCCCTCTCCAAAGAGCCTCAAAGCTTCGGCGATTAGTTCGACCGGACCTCTAATCCCAAACCTCTTCCTCATACCCCTCTCGACTCCGGCCAAGGCGTGGGTGCAGGTCAAGATCTTCGCCCCAGCCTCAAGTATCTTCTTCTCAAGCTCGGGCTTCATCTCCTGGACTCCCGGCTCCGTGAAGCCTGTGTGATGCCTCACGATTATTAGGTTGAATCCCTTGAAGATCTCGCATGCCTTGACGCCTGTCTCGCCCAGGGTTGACGCCACGACTATATCCCTTATCCCGAGCTCCACAGCCCTCTCCCTCGCCGCCCTGAGAGTCTCTAGGGTGTTTTCACGGCCCGCCGACTCGAAATATACTATCTTCTTCACCACCTTCATGGCCCATCCTAGCAAGCCCTCCTAGATAAGGATCTCGGAAGATCTCAGAGGCGATCTTCACGCTATACGGAAAAAATTTATGTTATTCGTAAAAAATTAGCCGGATTTTATCGATTTTTGGACAAATGGTTATTAGGAGAGGGGGTCATGGTCGATTCCAGGTTGCCGAAGATCCTGGACACGACCCTGAGGGAGGGCGAGCTCTTCCAGAGGCTTAGGCTTGAGACGAAGGTTAAGGTGGCGAGGCTCCTCGCCGAGGCGGGCTTGGACAGAATCGAGCTCACCGTCGACTATCCTCCGAGAACCAGCCGGAGAGATGTCGAGGAAGTAGTCGAGGCCCTTAGAAGCTATGATGTGGAGATAGTGATCCATGGGAGGGCTTGTAGGAGAGATGTCGAGGCGGCGGCGAAATACGACGTCGATGGGATAGGGGTCTATATGGCTCCGACGAGACTTCATAGAGAGTATAAGTTCGGCGGAATGGGGTTCAGGGAGGCTGTCGACAGGCTCAGAGACGCCATCGCGATGGCCAAGGATTATGGATTCAGGTATAGGAGGGCGACGGTTGAGGATGCCTCGAGATTCTACTTCGAGGAGGATGGATTCGGGAAGCTACTCCAGATAATCGGAGAGCTTAAGGATGAGGGCGCCACAATCATAAGCGTCCCAGATACGAGCGGAATCCTAACCCCTCCCCAAGTGAGGAAATTCTTCGGGAGGCTTAAGGAGTCCTGCGAGATCCCGCTCTCAGCCCACTTCCACAACGATTACGGCGCCGCCTTGATTGGGGTGGAGGAGCTTCAGACATCGATTCTCGGGATAGGGGATAGGAATGGGATAGCGGATCTATATGAGGTGGCCGCCCCCCTAATCGACATCCACGGATTCAGGTTTAGGCTTAGAAGGGATTTCCTCCGAGAACTCTACCAAAGATTCAGCAAGCTCACCGGGATAAAGATCCCGTTTAGGCATCCGCTCAGCGATGAGGCAAGAACCATTAGGGCTGGGGTCCATCAATCCATGGCCATCAAAGCTCCGCACGGATATATTCCGGAGGGAAAATTAAGGCACGACTTCGCCAAGATATTCTTCGAGGTTACCCCATTTCTCAGCAAGAGGGTCGTGGAGAGGATTCTTGGAGCCGAAATCGATTCAAGAGCTTTAAGGGCGATCTCGGAGAAATTGGCCGAGAAGGCATCGGAGCACGGGGGATCCCTAGATCCGAGGCATGTTAAGGAAGTCTTGGAGGGCTTTGGATTCAAGGTCGATGAAAAGATCCTTGGAAACCTGTTAAAGCCCGAGAGAGCCTACATCCTCCTAAACCTGGATCCGAAATACGATGTGGGGAGGATGATCGACGAGGTCATCGGATGGGAGGATGTCGAGGAGGTTAACGAGGTTTACGGGGACGCCGACCTAGTCATAGTCGCGAAGATCGATCGAACAAAACAGAATGTCGTCGAGAGGATTAGGAAGGAGTTTGGAAAGGCAATAACCGGGATGCGGGTCCTGATAACGGATTAAATTCCGTTACTATGAGACCTAGATAAAAATCCTCACTTAAATTTTTCTTTTCATCGGAGCCTATTAATGGCTTTGTGGGCGCGAGTCGGTGAACCCTTGAAATTCTCAATTTACGGACAAACGATATTCTCTCGGTATGTCTCATGATATTTCTACAGCATTATTTTTACTCAAGTTATGGAGACAAACTTAAAGCCGAAAATTCAAATCCGAGAACCTGAGGGGCTGGTAGGGCCCTAAAGGAGGGCCACGAAGAACTACTGGCCCATCTGATCCGTGATGAGTGGTGGACCGACGGAGCCTCCGGGGAAGCCCCACCAGCCCAATCATTATGTCAGTAACATGTTTTATAAATGTTATCACCTAAGTAATGCTTAGTTTTACCTTTACACATATCTAGGTACAGATTAGATTCTCACCTCGCCTAAGATCCTCTCCAAGACCCCTCCAACCCCATACTCAACGGCAACCTCCCTCAAGTATTCTCGGTCGAGAGAATCCCTATTCACGTAGAGGACCTTGGCGGCGAGCTCGATATGCGATACCTTGCCCAATAGGAGTAGATATACGGCGTAGTCCTCGACGGATAGCAGGCTCACACCATATCTCTTATCCAGCCTCGCGATGAGCTTATCGCTCCAATTAAGCGGTTTCGGTCTGGAGAGCAGGCGGACTATCCTATTGTTTTGGAGGTCTAAGATCACGGCCTCATCATCTGAGGAGAGTTTCATGAAACCTTCATCTGAGAGCCTTTTGAGAAGCTCCGCGAAGTCCTCAACTCTAACCGCGAAGGAGATGTCTCTGAAGATGTGTGGAACCCCATATAGTGGGAGAACCCTAAGCCCGTAGAGGACGTAGGTCGGGCTGAGCCTCGCCAGAGTTTCCGAGACGCGGATAACGGATGGTTCGAGGACTTTAAACCAGGGCGACTTCTCCCTGAGATAGGCCAACGCATCTCCCCCAACAGAGTCCATCTCCCTAACTATCCTCTCATAATCCCGCCGCGAAAGCATTATGGAAATCATCCATCGAGCATTAGATTACCTTTTCCATCTCTAAAAGAGGTTGTAGTATGAGGCCAGGAGGCTTATGTAGGAGAGGAGGAGAGCTATCGGCAGACTCTTCTCCCACCCTAATCCCCCAGAATACGTGAGACCCGCGGCGAGGATCAGTAACTGAAGTAGGTGAGCGATCACGAAGCCCGCCTGGAGGAGTGGTATCATTGAGGGTAGCTGAACCCCGATCCTCTCCAGGGCGAGGAGCGTGAGGAGATAGACATCTACCGGTATGTATGATGCCATCGTCGAGGATATGATCGCTAGGATCCACTCCCTCCCCCTGCAGAATAGGGCTCCCACGGCCATGAAGTAGGTTAGAGTTATGCCGAAGCCCATCACCGCGCTTAAGCTATCTCCCGGATTCGAGAACTTCAGGTATAGGATTGAGGACTTGACCGGAAGGATCATCGGCGCTGATATGTAGGTTGCCGCGGCCAGGACGCCGATCGGGAGATAATGTGCTGGAGACGCCGCCATCCTCTCGAAAATGCTTAACGAAAATCTACTCGAATATCCCTCATCCATCTCCCTCAACATCTTCTCTGCAACCTTCAACCCCCTCTCGCTCAGCCTATATCTCCCCCTCCTAACTTGGACTATGAGGGGCTTCAGGAAGTCTAGGTGATAGTAGAGGGTTCCATAGCTTATGTCCAGCAGGAGCTTTAGCTGGGTTGCGGAGAGCTCTCCACGCGTGTATAGGAGTGAGATTATCTCCCTCCTGACCGGGCTCTTCAAGATTCCATAGATCTCGGCGCCTGATCTCCCGCCCAACTCCACTCCCAAGAATCTAGAATTGATTAGTTAATGAATTATTGTTTTTCGAGGTTTTTCGAGGAGGAAACGCTAATAGCGCTCCCCTCAGAGCGGTTAGGTGCGATGAGGGTGGGAAGGATAGTCACGGCGATCCTCTTCACGGCGCTACTCCTATCATCCATTATAGCGGCCGCAGCTTCGCCGCAGAAGAGGTGGAAGACGAGTTCAAGTCCCTCTCACATGAGCAACTTCACCGATAATCGGCATGGTTTAGGAAAGGCTGAGAGAAATCAGCTCAGGGATAGAGCTAGGCAGGCGATAGATGAGGCGTCTGAAACTATAGCCGAGGCCAAAAGATTGTTGGAAGAGGCGAAAGAATCAGGGCTGCCCACATCGATGATGGAAGAGCTACTCGACAGCGCCGAACAACTCTTAGAGAGGGCTAAACAACTCTTGGATGAGGCTCCTCAAAGGGCTCTCTCCATGGCCATGCACGCAAAGTCCCTCGCGAAGATGGTGATAAATGGGATTGAGAGGCTCTTGAGGTCGGCAGCTCAGGTCCATGCGAATAGGACCTCCACCGAGTCGAGACGTGAGAGATTTAGGGAGGCCCTCGAAGACTTGATGAGGGAGGCTTTAGAACTTCGCCTAAGGCTCTCAAACCTAACCAGAATGAATCTGAATGTGAGCAGGATTCAATCCGCGCTTAACGAGACGCTCGAGCTGATAAACGAGACCCTCTCATCCATCAACGCGGGCGAGGTTCCAGCCAATATCGAAGAAGTCTTGAAGGAGGTTGAGAAGATCCTTAACGAGGTTGAGGATGAGATCGAATCCATGCTAGAGACCACGACTGCCGTCAAACCCTCGACGACGCATATCCATGTCGAGAAGACCTATAAGACCTCCAAGACTTCTATGAGGTCCCTAACGACCACCAAGACCTTCGGGAGGACGAGTAAGGCCCACATCACCACGACGACGGCGACCCTTCCAAACACCACCATAACCATAGTGACCGTGAACGTGACCAAGACCCATCCGAGGATCGAGAAGTTCAACCTAACCACGAAGCCCCTGAAGCTTAAGGGGATAAACGTGACCGTGACGTCCGGGAAGAAGGCCGTCAGGAGAGACCCTGATAACCATCGGAAACAAGACCATCATAAGGATAAGTAAGGAGGTTGCGGCTGGAAATAGGTCGGCCGCGAATGAGATCGTCATCGAGAAGAATCAAACGGTTATAGGGGCGTTGGTCGAGGTTGGGAGGGAGAACGCATCCCAGATGAACCTCGATCTAAATCTGAGCGTGAAGGTGCTCAGCATGGAGAAGAATAGGTTGAGGCTCAGGGTTGAAGCCCCTAACGGAACCTCTGGGAGGATACTCGTGATCCAGCTCAAGCCGGATACATTAGACCTGAACAGGATCAAGGAGT
>NJEK01000066.1 GCA_002255105.1 Candidatus Wolframiiraptor sp. EX4484-121 | reverse complement strand
CATCACCTCCCCTTCAGAGATCGAGGGTTCGACTTGGTAGCTTTAATAACAGTGGCCCATCTCCTGAGGATCGAGAGCTCGTTAAGGGAGCTTGAGAGGGTGTCGAGGAGGATCTTGATAGTAACGATCCTAAAGGGATTGACGTTCTCGGCCGATCTCTCCAAAATGGTTATGGAGCTTATATCAGATTGGATGATTATCCCACTCGATAAGCCCTGGATTAAGGATCTAGTCTATATCCTAGTTAGGCGGGAGGATTAAGGGGTCAACCTAAACTTATCCCTTGGAAAGAGGATAACCTCCCTGATATTACTCCTCCCAGTTAAGACCATTAGGAGCCTCTCGAGTCCAAGCCCCCATCCGGCGTGAACAGGCATCCCATAATCATATATCTTCAGATGCTCCTTAAATGATTCGGGGTTTAGGCCCTGCTCCCTAAGCCTCCTCTCTAGAAGGGATCTATCCGAGATCCTAGTTCCACCCGAGGCCAGCTCAAGCCAGCCATGCATTAGATCGAATGACTCGGATAGCCTTGGATCATCCTCGCATGGCTGGATGTAGAAGGGCTTGGACTCGGTTGGGAAATGGGTTATGAAATAATATCCCCTATGCCTCTCACCCAGGATTCTGAGGTGAGGGGTTCCGAAATCCTCTCCCCACTCAATCTCGACGCCCATCTCCCTCAGCTCCCTAATCAGCTCATCATAGGTGTAGCGGCTGAATGGGGTCTTCGGAACATCTAACCCGACGCCGAGTACTTCGAGCTCCTTCCGCCTCTCTTCCAAGACCCTCTCATGGACATGGGCTATGAGCCTCTCCAAGACCTCCATCACATCATATAGGTCCATGAAGGCTGCCTCGATATCTATCGACGTGAACTCGCTTACATGCCTCCTCGTATGGGATTCCTCGGCTCTAAAGAATGCGCCGATCTCAAAGACCCTCTCGAAGACCGTTGTGAGCTCTTCCTTATACAGCTGGGGGCTTTGGGCCAAGAACGCCCTCCTACCGAAGTAATCAACCTCGAAGAGCGCCGCACCGCCCTCGGTCGCGGTCGCTATAATCCTCGGAGTTCTGACCTCCACAAATCCCTCGCTGGTCAAGAATTCTCTAACCGCTTGGAGAACCGTCGAGGCTATCAGGAAGATCGCCTTATTCTCAGGCTTCCTGAGGTCTAGTATCCGGTGATCGAGCCTCGTATCTATGCTCGCCGGAACCTTTCCGGTCACGTCGTAGGGTATTGGGCGCCTAGCCCTAGCCAGAATCCTATAATCTTTCAGGAGAACCTCCACCCCTAGCCTCGCCTTAGGCTGCCTCCTCACAACTCCCTCAACATAGATTACGTCTTCTGCTCCGAGATCTTCCAAGCCTCTCAACTTCTCGGCTGGAAGAGAATCCTTCTTTACGGTCACCTGGCATATTCCTGAAACATCTCTCAGGAGGATGAACTTTATCCCGCCTAGATCTCTTATCTCATGGATCCAGCCCAGCAATCTAACGCTTTGACCGTCGAGCTCCGGTCTTATCTCAGCCGATAGATGACTTCTCTTTAATTTTTCTCGGTCTCCTGACCTCAATTCCCCTCCACCTTCGTTCGAAGTCGATGTTTAGCTTAACTCCCTTCACCTTTTCGACGACCTCTATTAAAGAGTTAACGCCCACCTTCAGATTCCGCCTACTGTCTAGGATCACCCTCATCTCCTCGCTTCCATCCGGCAGCCAGATCTTGTTCACCGCAACTATCCTTGCTGGGGTTATGACTCCCTCAATGAACCTCACCACGTCTCCGGAGTCCTCGACTATCCTAACATGCTTTCCAAGCTTCTCGGATAGAATTCTCCTTAGGGCGGCTAGATCCTTAAACTTGATCTCCCTTAAGCTCCCCTCCCTGAGGACTATGAGTATGGTCTCCTTACCGTTCACGGCCTTAACGTATCCAGCCCTCTGAAGTCTCGGAAACCTCTTCTCAAGCTCCAGTAAGAGTCTCATCACCTCTATGTCGAATTCGTCGTAGAGCCCTTGCCTAATCTTCTCTCGGCACCTTGAGCAAAATATGCCCGTCTTTAGGTCGAAGGTGCACAACGGGAACTCCACGTACTCACCTCTAGCCCCGGAATGAACCCACGGGAGTTAGACGCCCGCCTCGGCAGCCTTATCGAGTTTAGCGCTTTAGCAGGATCTCGATCGTGCTGACGCTCACCGGCTGATTATTCGGCCCAGTCATCTCCTCAGTTCCAAGCTTTATGTCCTCAACCTTCAGATCCTTGTAGAATCTGCGCTGGAGGACCTGGACCACGTCGACGGCCCTGCTTATGGCCCTGCCTCTGGCCTTGATCAGCAGCTGGTTTGCACCTCCCTGGAGAGTTGTTAGGCAGGCGAAAACGTAGTTCATCAGGGGCTTCTTACCAACCAATACGGTCGGAATCTCCTTCTCAGCCATCACTTAACACACTCAACCAATACGGTCGGAATCTCCTTCTCAGCCATCACTTAACACACTCCGTGGGCTAATAGAGTTTCTAAAACTCTTACATAAATATATTTTCCAAGATCGGGGGTCGAAATTCGCGGAGAACGCGGGGCCGGGGTCGCGGAGGGTATATATTTGAGGCTTAAACGGCCTATCGGGGTCGAAATTCGCGGAGAACGCGGGGCCGGGGTCGCGGAGGGTATATATTTGAGGCTTAAACGGCCTATCATAGATGCCAATAAGGGATCCGACCCTAATTCAGATAGCTCAGCGTCGAAGGCTCTATTATAAGATCTGCAGGGAGTGTGGGGCTAGGAACGCGCCTACCGCCGTGAAGTGCAGGAAATGCCATAGCTACAATCTTAGGTGGAAGAAGAGGGAGATCAAGAGGTAGCAAAATCTTAATTATCCTCGGAGAGAATCTAATTAACGGGCCGGTGGTCTAGCGGTATGACGCCGCCCTCACGCGGCGGAGGTCGTGAGCCAGTCCAAGCTGGCCGATAGGGTTCAAGTCCCACCCGGCCCACCACATCATATTGAGATCTTGAAAAACTCCTAAGGAAAATGCTATTATAACGCCGTATTATATTCGCTCGGCGTGAGTGAGAAAGTTATCTTCGACGCGGACATCGCCCCCCTAAAGGATAAGGTCGTGAGCGTAATCGGTTACGGTAATCAGGGACAGGCTCAGGCACGCATCCTGAGGGAGAATGGAATAGATGTTATCGTCGGAAACGTTAGGGACGAGTACTGGGATCGGGCGTTAAAGGATGGCTTCAAGGTCTATGAGATAGATGAGGCCGTTAGGAGATCTCAGGTGGCATTGCTCCTAGTCCCCGATGAGGTTGCCCCCCATGTATACCGCAAGAAGATCGAGCCGGAAATTGGGAAGAAAGAGCACTTTGTACTCGACTTCGCGAGCGGATACAACATCATGTACGGATTCATAAGACCTCGGCCGAACACGGACGTAGTCCTAGTCGCTCCGAGGATGATCGGCAGGGGAATATTGAGCCTGCATAGGCAGGGGAGGGGCTATCCGGTCTTAATAGGAGTCGCGCAAGACTCCTCCGGAAAGGCTTGGGATTATGCCAAGGCCATAGCTAAGGGAATAGGTGCGATAGGTCTGCCCGGAGGGATCGCGGTGAAGTCCTCCTTCGAGGAGGAAACATTACTGGATCTACTCACCGAGCATTCTTGGGCGCCGCTGCTGATCGCGGCGATGCAGGCCTACTTCGATGTGGTTACCGAGGAGTATGGGGCGTCGCCGGAGGCCGCCATCCTTGAGCTTTATGCCTCTGGAGAGTTGGCCGAGGTCGCGAGGGCGATGGCCGAGATGGGCCTATTCGAGCAGATGAAACTACACTCAAGGACCAGCCAATACGGCCAATTCACTAGAGCGCGGAAATTCTATAGAATGGTTAAGGAGGTCGTGAGAGAGGAGGCCGCCCAGATCTGGAGCGGAGAATTCGCGAGGGAGTGGTCTCTAGACCAAGCATTCGGCCGCGTGGTGCTTCAGAGACTATGGAAGATCGTGACTAGTAGCAGGCTTGCCGAGGCTGAGGATCGACTATACAGGCAATTGGGCAGACGATGACGCTTTAACAAACCTTCATCACGGCCTCCCGGACGAAACCTCCCACCTATACCTCAAATCGGACCTCATTCCAATCTATCTTCGAGAGCCTTCTCCAGCTTAAGGGTTTGTAAGAAGCCCTTGGAGCCATGCTATGTATTAATGCCTCCAATCTTTTAGATGCTTTACCGAGGCTCGCCCCGAGTTTGAGATACACTATGTGGGTTAGGGGGGTTATGGTCTCATAGGATGCGGCAAACCCCTTAAAACCCGATTCAAGAACTTTCTCAACTTCTTGGGGAGCGAGATCCATCAAGACGATTCTATCCAAACCTCTGAGAACTTCATCCAGAAACAACCTCCTCTGAATCAATGAAGGCATACTTAACGAGACGCTTATAGACATCCCCTCAACAATCCCCAACGCCTCAAGAAAATCTTCAACATCATCTCCCTCATAGCCGAGCTGGACTGCCCAGCCTCTCGAATAGAAAGCCTCCTTTATGGTCGACCCATCTGGAAGCGGATACTCGTAGGAGACTTTTCCCCGCCCGATCTTCACGACCTTAGCGGTGTGAGGTTGGTTAACGCTTGAGATGGGATCGAATCTCGTGTTAAGCCTGAGGATCGAGGAGAGGAGCCGCTCATCATCAGCCTCAACCCTTATCCACCCACCCTCACCCTGGGAGAGTTTAACGGAACCGCCTCCGGCCTCGAGGAAGATCCCCTTGAACCACTCCTCAAGCCTTGAGACGGCTTCCACCCTCCTCCAAGGCCTCTCGGCGAGGATCAGCATCCTAGGAATACTTTTAGGAAACCTGTCAATAAAGTTATGTGGAGCTGTATCGGGATGCTTCTGATAATCGAGAAGCGCACCATAATAGAGCTTGTCTCGATGATAGGGGGAGAGATGGCTGGGAAGGTTATGAAGCTTCTCTTGAGGAAGCCGGGGATAACCGATGAGGAGATAGCGCTCAAGCTAAAGGTCGATGTCAGGGATATTAGGAGAATACTCCATAGGCTTAATGAGCTTGGAATACTCCACTACGAGCTCACCAGGGATAAGGAGACGGAGCACAGAATCTTTAAGTGGTATGTTGAGGAGGGGCAGGTCACCGGATTCATAATGACCCATATGAAGAAGATACTTGACAGGCTTAAGCGGAAGCTCGAGAACGAGAAGAACAATCAATTCTATTGGTGTGGGACTCCGGGCCATAGAAAGTATCTATTTGATGAGGCCATGGATAAGCTCTTCAGATGCCCAGAATGCGGTAACCCCCTCCAACCATACCAGAACGATGAGGTGATTAAAGCTCTAGAATGGAAGATAGCGGAGCTTGAGGGCTTTCTCGAGGAGCTCATGAAGGTCGGCAAGTTGGAGGTTGAGGAAAAGCAGGCCAAGTCATGAGAAGAATTATTAATCGAAGATCCTCAAGAGAGTCGGGAGATGTCCTCGGAGGCGAGATTGATTGAGGAGAAAATCGATATTGGGAGGGTGGTTGAAGAGATAACGATGGGTAGTCCTAACTCCAACGCCGTCGTAATCTATGTGGGCTATGTGAAGAGAGAGGTCGAGGGACACGTTGTTAACTGGCTAAACTGCGAGCCTCATGAGCGGCATGCCTCAAATCTGCTGAACAGCATCGTTGAGGAGGAGATGGGTGAGGGAGTTTCATGTATAAGGATCTATCACAGGGTTGGGAGATTGAAGCCGGGCGAGCCGATAACGTATGTCTTCGTCTCAGCCGAGGACAGGGTTAAGGCGTTCGAGAAGGCGAGAGAGGTTCTTGAGAGGGTGAAGCGGGAGTCCATGATATTCAAGGTGGAGGGCAGGGACGATGGAGAATTCCTAGTCCTAGGGGATGGTAGAAGGCTGAAGATTAGATGATGTCTGGGAAACAGCATCCCTAAAATCCTACCTCTGGAAAGATATGATCTGGAAGATGTCTAAGATCGTTGTCTTGAGGCTAGGCCATAGGATAATCAGGGACCAGAGATTGACGACGCATGTGCTCCTCACGGCCAGGGCCTATGGCGCGGATGAGGCATTAATTACAGGAGATAGAGACGACAAGCTACTCGACGGTGTGAGGAGGGTTGTGGAGAGCTGGGGCGGCGAGTTTAAGGTGAATTATGTCGAGGATTGGAGGAAGGTCCTGAGGGATTGGAGGGAGAGGGGTGGGAAGATAATCCATCTAACCATGTATGGGGGTAGGTTGAAGATAATTCCCCAAAGGAGGGGGAAGAGGGTTGTGCGCACCGATTAGTTGAATGGTCATTCCTTTAGCTTTTCCAACGCGCTCTTTTCCATTAACACATGCTTCTTCCAATACTCTATCCTCGGATACCAAAGTGGCAGCAATTTTAGCTTGTAGATCGGGGACATGAGCGGTATCCCGAGCATGTCGCCTAGGGTGATGGTCATCAGGGCTAAGTCCTCATTATTGTACTGCTCCAGCAAATTTTTGATATGGGGGAGATAAAGGAAGCCGAAGAAGAAATCCCTTAAGCCTCGCTTAAGATTTTTCATGGCCACATTCGATCCGCACCTTCCCTCTAGAATAGTAGCCCCTTTTCAGGAGTCCATGAGGCCAAGTCGTCTGCAACCCGTCTAACCATATCGACTCCGATGATCTCCCTTTCATATAGGGGTATGACTGCTCGAACCAATGGCCCCAATCTCTCCTTGATGATTTCGAGGTAGTGCTTCTGTTCCTCATACTTATTCCTCATATACTCCGTCCCCTTCTCCGCCACATCTCTTCTCAGAACCCCGTTTACGATGACTCCGCCGATGGCTATATTGACTCGCCTTCTTAATCCTCTCATTCAAGCTTAGCAGGTCGGCCATCATCGGATCCTTCTTTATCTCCTCCATGGCCTTCTCCTTCCTAAACGATAGCTTGACCCTGAGAGATAGGGCCTCCTTCCTGCTCTTAATCATCCTCTGAAGCCATAATCCATAGATCTTATTCAATCCAAGAAGCCTCACAGCGTTTGCGACCGCCGCGCAATCGAACACTATCTTATCATATTTTGCGCCTTGCTCCAACATTATATCGATCGTCGCGTCGAACATCGCGCTCTCCTCAAACGCCGGATTAGTCGCGGCTATATC
>NJEK01000065.1 GCA_002255105.1 Candidatus Wolframiiraptor sp. EX4484-121 | reverse complement strand
GCCAGCATCCTCGAGATCGAGTGCCCCCAAACCTCGACGTGGATGCTCTCGTATAATGCTTTGACGGCCTTCTCCGCCGCCTGCTGGGCTGAGAAGCACGCCCATTCATAGTCTCCTCCATCCAAGCTTCTCCTCGCGTGGCCTAAGTCCTTCTCAGCCTGTCTCATCCAATCCCTTGCACGCATCACCACGGTCTTACCATCCTCTAATTGAAGTAAATCATCATCCGCGACCGTTACGTAGCCGACGCCGCCTAAATGCATCAAGATCTTGGCGACCTTCGGATCGTATATTCCCCGCTTCATCATCCCGGGCTTAACGTATGCCTCCAACACCTCGCCGACTATCAGGATGTGATCGCCCAACTCTATCTCCCTATGTAGGTTACATTCCAAGACCGCGAGCGCCTCCTTGATATGAGGAGACTTGACCTTCAGCGACCTCTCAGCGGTCAGCCCGCTCTCCGCGAACTTGTCAACCCTCCTACCTGAATGCGTTCCGAAGAAATGGGCTTCGGCGACCAGGCTCACATCCAACACGTTTATGGTGAAGTCCCCGGTCTCCTTGATGAGCCTATAGGTGTATCTCCTGGGAGCTATCGAGACCGAGATTAATGGAGGATCCATGGAGATGGGTGAGGTCCAGGCCGCGGTCATACCGCTGGGCTTACCTTTGGAGTCCAGCGAAACCACTATGACGGCGGGCTGGGGGTGGAGTAGGTGGTATGCTGTGGATGTTGAAACCTTTACGAATCCCCTTCTATTCATCGGTTATGGCCGCGGGTTTGCTCCGAATAAATCTATCCCTCCTTAACCGAGTGGCTCAATTTATTTGAAGCCTTGATGAAGAATTTTTAGAGGGAGATGGCTGAGGGACTTAAGGCTCTCGTGATAGACTTTGGAGGCCAATACGCCCACCTAATAGCTAGGAGGTGTAGGGAGCTTGGGGTATATTCGGAGACCGTCGAACCCGAGGACGCTTTCAGGAAGCTCGACGAGGGCGGGTTTGGGGCAATAATCCTCTCCGGAGGACCTAGAAGCGTCCTCCAACCAGACTCCCCGGAGATAGATCTCGTGAAACTCCTCTCCTACGACATCCCGATCCTGGGAATCTGCTATGGCCATCAATTGATCGCGAAGATCCTCGGAGGCGAGATAAGGGCCGGCGGGGTCAGGGAGTATGGCAGAACCCTCGTCAAGATCTTAGAGAAGGACATGCTACTCGATGGATTACCCGATCGGCTGATGGTCGGTCAAAAGTTGGAGCTGATGAAAGAGTGATCTGCGCCGTGAGCGGTGGAGTCGACTCGGTTACAACCGCCACGATAGTCTCGAAGGCCGTCGGCGACAGATTATACTGCATCTTCGTCGATCATGGCTTGATGAGGAAGGGTGAGGTTGAGCAGGTTAAGAACTCTCTTAGGAGGATTGGAGTAAGAAATCTCAGGATCGTCGACGCTCGTGAGAGATTTCTGAGCAAGCTTAAGGGGGTTAAGGATCCGGAGGAGAAGAGGAGGATAATCGGAGAGGAGTTCATCAGGGTGTTCGAGGAGGAGGCCAAGAAGATCTCGGGGATCAGGTGGCTTGCTCAGGGGACGATCTACCCCGATAGGGTTGAGAGCGGGAGAACCGGTAGAAAAGTCGCCTTGATAAAATCGCATCACAACGTCGGCGCATTACCGAGGCGGATGAACCTAAAGCTCATAGAACCTCTAAGAGACTTCTATAAGGATGAGGTCAGGGAGATCGCTAGAAGGCTGGGAATCCCGGAGGAGATAATCTCGAGACATCCATTTCCAGGTCCAGGGCTTGCGGTGAGGATAATCGGAGAAGTCACGGAGGAGAAGCTTGAGATATGTAGGGAGGCGAACGCGATCGTCGAGGAGGAGTTTAGGAGGGCTGGAGTCTATGATAGGGTTTGGCAGGCCTTCGCCGTCGTTTGCGATGATAGATGGGTCGGGGTGATGGGGGATGAGAGGGTTCACGGATACATCGTGATAATCAGGGCCGTCGAGAGCGTAGATGGGATGACGGCCGACTGGCATAGAATAGACCACGAATTACTTGATAGGATATCTAGGAGGATAACGAGGGAGATACCCGGGGTGACCATGGTCGCCTACGCCGCAACCTCGAAGCCCCCATCAACAATAGAACCCTGTTAAACATCCGACCATGGCCATAAAACCGCCTAACGAAGAAATATGTTAGGAGCAGGTGTTTTGGACCGGGCGGGATTTGAACCCGCGACCTTATCCAGTCCTCCTGCCGGCATAAACGCTTTAAACGAATCGTCCATCTTCTTATAATTAACTCATTACTCGACGTCGAGCTTAGATCATCAAAGTTATATTATTTTCAAGGATTCTTTAGATTTGATGAGGATCTTTCTAAGTTCAAGGGCCTAAATGAAAAGGAGATATCGCGGTCTGGGAGAGAGGCTCTTGCTTTATGAAGAAGTCTTGAGACTGCGGCAAAAAGGTCTAGGATATAAACGAATCTCTAAGACCCTTGAAGAGATATATGGTGTCAGAGTAAATTCGGGGGCAATCTGTAATTGGATTAGCGGAAGGCATAACCCCTTAGGAAGGTGTAATAAAATTATTCAAAGCCCTGAACTTGCGTATGTTATTGGCGGATGGCTTGGTGACGGTACGCTAGCAGTCGATCGACGCAATTGTAAGCATCATGTTATTCTCAGGGTAAAGGATTTTGATTTCGCCACCGAATGGGGCAGATGTTTAGCAACGGCGTTCGGCGTTAAGAAGCCGTATCGACCTGTTTGGGATAAAGTTAATAGAAGATGGGATGTCAAGGCATCCAGTATTTTATTGTATATGATTTTAAGCAGGGCTAGGAAGAATCCGTGGATTACGTTGCCGTATCTCGAAGAATATCCAGCCGAAGCTCTTCAGGGACTCTTCGATGCAGAGGGTAACGTTGACGGCGCATTTTATCATATCCGTCTCGCATTTATTACGGAAACTCGACATCGATTCAAAGATCTATACGTGGAAACAGCAACTATATGTTAAAGATCCTGAGGGTAGGAAGATCTATCGAAGGAAGCAAGATGTAGCCTATTGTCTAGTGATTAGTCGTCGGGAGAACATCGTTAAGTTCGCTAAAAAAGTCGGATTTAGGATTAGAAGAAAACAAAAGGCGCTAGAAGATCTTCTACAGAAGTATAAGTCTACACCGATTTACCAGCTTAATTTCCGCTCTTAGGGGAATATTAGGAGGGTGGTGGGCCGGGGGGTTTTGAGGCCCCGTTTAGTGGACCGGGCGGGATTTGAACCTTATCGGTCAGCCCTCCTTTCGGGGCTGGCTCGCGACCTCCCGCGTGCAAGGCGGGCGATCTCCCACTGATCTACCGGCCCTTTGCCACGCTATCTATTGTTGATAGGTGGAATTTTTGGATTTTTCGTCGCGATCCTCTCGGATGGAACTATTAATATGCGGAGATTCAAAATAATCTTTGATGATCTTCGCGATCGGGGAGGTCTTGATAGATTTTATAGCCGTTGAGGACGCCCTACTGAAGGATGTGAAGACCTTTGAGAAGCATGCGGGCGGGGCTCCGGCGAACGTCATGGTCGGCCTGAGGAGGCTGGGGGTTCCATCGGCTCTGGTAAGCAAGGTGGGGGACGACCCGCTTGGAGAGTTCTTGGTCGAGAGCCTCAGAAGGGAGGGTGTGAACACGGATTACATTAGGGTCGATGAGGAGAGGAGGACGGGCATAGCGTTCGTCCAGCTCAGGAAGGCGAAACCAGAGTTCGTCCTCTACGATCAGGTGGCATACTTCAATCTAAAGCTGGAGGACGTCGATCTATCAGCGCTTGAGGAAGCCGACCTACTCCACTTCGGTGGAGTCTTATTCGCGAGAGAGCCGAGCAGAACCACGAGCTTCAAGGTGATAGAGCGCCTCCACGGCAAGATCCCGACGAGCTACGACGTCAACGTCCGCCTCCATCTATGGAAGGGTAGGGTTGAGGAGATGGTCAGGGATGTGGAGAGGGCGTTAAAGTTCACGGATATAGCGAAGATCGGGGGCGAGGAGAAAGAATTCCTCGAGGATCACGGGATAGATCTCGACGACTTCGACTTAAAGCTCCTCGCAATCACCATGGGGGCGAGGGGCTCGGAGCTTAGATGCGGGGGATGTAGGGTGAGGGTTCCAGCCTATAAGGTTGAGCCCGTGGACACGACCGGGGCTGGAGACGCCTACCTCGCAGCACTCCTCGCGTCGCTCTATTCTCTCGGAAAGTTGAGGGATCTCGAGCTCAGCGAGGAGGAGCTCCGGATGGTTGGGAGGTTCGCGAGCATAGTTGCGGCCCTGACGACCTTGAAGAGGGGGGCTTGGACTGTTCCCAGGGCCGAGGAGCTTAAGGGTTTCCACGAGGTCTCCGAGATAGTCGAGAGGCTGATTCAAGGGCAATCAAGCCGATGATGTGAAAGCCTTAATACGTCAGTTAACGGAGGCTTCCTAGATGCCGTCGCTCTCGGAGATGCTTAGGAGGGCTTTAAGCAGGTTCAGGTCGGCGAGCACGGTTGATAGGAGGGTTGTCGAGGAGCTGGTGAGGGATCTCCAGAGAGCCTTGATAATGGCTGATGTGAACGTGGAGCTCGTCCAGAAGCTTTCGGAGAACATCAGGAGGCGGGCCTTGAGGGAGGGGGCGCCCCCAGGGATATCGAGGAAGGATCACGTGATAAAGGTCGTCTATGATGAGCTGGTAAAGTTGTTGGGCGAGAAGCCCGCTGAATTGAAGATAACCAAGAAGCCCTACGTGATCATGATGGTCGGGATTCAGGGAACCGGCAAGACGACGAGCGTCGCCAAGCTCGCAAACTACCTCAAGCTAAACGGTTATAGGGTTGGGGTGATCTGCGCCGACACCTACAGACCCGGAGCGCATGAGCAGCTGGAACAGCTGTTGGATGGAAGGGATATACCGGTCTTCTATCTCGACGATGTCAACGCGGTCGAGATCGCGAGGCGTGGAATTAAGGAGCTTTCCGACAAGGTTGACGTGATCTTGATAGATACCGCTGGAAGGCACAGGAGTCAGGAGAGCTTGATGAAGGAAATGAGAGATCTTCAGAGGAAGATCAATCCGGATGAGGTGATGTTGATAATCGACGCGACGATAGGGCAGGCGGCGGGAGTCCACGCAAAGGCGTTTCACGAGGTGGCCCCGATAGGCTCGATAATATTGACCAAGATGGACACGTCGGCGAGAGGCGGTGGAGCGTTATCGGCGGTGGCGGAGACAGGTGCGAGGATAAAGTTTCTCGGAACCGGTGAGAAGCTCGAGGACATAGAGCTATTCAACCCGAGCAGATATGTCGGAAGACTCCTCGGGATGGGGGATATTGAGGGACTGATCGAGAGAGTGAGGCTCGCGGAGATCCAGGTGAGCGAGGAGAGGGCTAAAGAGTTTCTGAGGGGAGAGTTCACGATAGAAGAATTCGTGAACCAGCTGAGGGAGATGAGGAAGACCGGGCCACTATCGAAGCTACTCTCAAAGATACCGATCCCAGGTCTCCCGGAGATGTCTCCAGAAACCCTGGCCGAGGCCGAGAAGCAGATCGATAGGTGGGCGGCGATAGTCCAGTCCATGACCCCGGAGGAGAGGAGGGATCCGAAGATCCTGCACTCGTCCAGGGTTAGGAGGATCGCGAGGGGGGCGGGGGTCTCCGAGAAGGATGTAAAAAACCTGCTCAAACAGTATAAGCTCACGAGGAAGCTCATGAAGGCTGCCAAGAGGTCTCCTCAGAAGATCCTCAGGAAACTCTATGGGAGGATGATGAAGTAAGATTAAATCCTCGATGAATAATTGGTGGATCCGGGATGGAGAAGCCCCTCGACATCTTGAGGAAGTCTATCGAGATATTGAAGACCTATCCGCTATGCGACTACTGCTTGGGGAGGCAGTTCGCGTCCATAGGATCGGGGCTGACAAATCTTGAGAGGGGCCGCGCGATAAAGACCGTGCTATTCATGAATGCGTGCGCCCAGCTAAGGGAAGGATCTGAAGATTTCGAGGCCTTGAAGATCCTCGCGGCAACCGGATTTAGGGCGGCCGCCAAGAGCTTAGAAGATCTCGGGCTTGAAGTACCTGAGGCCAAGCCATGCTATATCTGTAACGGAGTCTTGAGTAGGAAGAGGTTTAATGAGATAGCCGAGAAGATCTGCGAGGAACTCAAGGAATATGAGTTTAAGAACTTCGTCGTCGGGGCGAGGATTCCCCCGGATGTGAGGGAGAGGGAGGACCTGATAAGATCCGAGTTCGGGATAGATACGGGAGAGGACATCAAGGGCGATGTGACGAGGGAGGTTGGGAGAATCCTCTTGAGGAGATTTGACGTCGTCGTCGAGTATCATAATCCGGAGATAGTAGTCTTGGTCGACATTTTCTCAAACGACTATCTCATCCAGGTCAACCCGCTCTTCATCAAGGGATTCTATAGGAAGCTCGTGAGGGATCTCCCGCAGACCCCGTGGTATTGTAGATATTGCTGGGGTAGGGGTTGCGAGTATTGCAATTACACAGGCAGGGAGTATCCGGAGTCGATAAGCGAACTCGTCGGTAATCCAGCCCTAGAATTCTTCGAGGCATTGGACTACAAGTTTCATGGGGCTGGGAGGGAGGATGTGGATGCGACGGTCGTGGGGACGGGTAGGCCGTTCGTCCTAGAATTGAAGCATCCTAGGAGAAGATACCTCGACCTAAGGGAGCTTGAGAGGCTGATAAATGAGAGGGCTGAGGGTAAGGTTGAGGTCTCCGGATTAGAGTATTCCAGCAGGAGGGAGCTCAGATTATTGAAGTCTCTCTCGCCCATGGCCTC
>NJEK01000001.1 GCA_002255105.1 Candidatus Wolframiiraptor sp. EX4484-121 | reverse complement strand
CGAGATCATCGAGAGGAACTCCTTAAGGAAGTTAGGTTCAGGCTGATCCATCTTCAAGATAAGCCTATCTGGGGATATTTATGTTAAATCGTCGCCAAGAACCAAACGAGCCTATAAAGGATGTAGAGTATTATTAGGACGAGGGTTAGGGCTAGGAGCCTCAGGGTTAGGGTTATGGCCTCCACCGTAGTCTCGACTATGAAGGAGTAGCCCGTCAAGCTCGTCGTGTAGAGGAGGTATGAGTAGGTTCTGGCGGCATGGGCTGGGACCACGGCTACCTCGGGTATGGTTAGGAGGGCTAGGAAGTTTGAGGAGATCATTAGGAGCAGAACCGAGATGAAGAGGATCATGTAATTTTGGCCGAAGATTATTCCGAATGGAGTTGCGAGGAGCTGGGAGAGGTTTGAGAGCAAGACCATGATCATGCTCGACCTCAAAATACCGAACTTCGATAAGTATCTGGCGAAAAGAAAGTTGCCCAAGAACGCCGTGCCGGTTCCAACGACTCCATTAAATGCGGAGACCCCTATATGAGCCGACGGTATCGGGATCAGTATCGCGGCTATCGGCGTCACGATGCTTGAGGCTAGGGCTATCCTGAAGGTCCTTAGAGAACGCTTGGCCCATAGGGCTGAGCCTAGGATGCTGGCGAGGGTTCCGGCGAAGTTTATTCCGGCGGCCACATAGTCTGGAGCGTTGAGCGCATTCATCAGATATGGTTGCCAAAAGATTCCTAGGAGATTGTTTGAGGTGAGGAATGCGAGTAGGAAGGATGAGATGGAGAAGAATTGCTCGGGCCTCTCGATCTCCGGGGGGATCTCGACCTCCTCCATCTTGCTCATATCTGCGAGGCTTATCATGAGAGTTGAGAGAAGCCCTATTAAAGATCCCGTTATGAAGATTATCTGAAACTTAGCCTCAGGGGGTAAAACCGCTAGCAAGAGTATTGAGAGGATCGATCCAATTACATTTGTAAAATTGTATGCGGCAGTTCTCTTAGCCGTGACATCCCTTATCCCAGCCTCGTCGAATGATGAGTAGATTAGGAGGTTCATGAAGACCCCGAGGATCGTTGAGGACATGCTGAGGATCATGTAGGAGAGCGTTATCACATAGATGTTGCTCGTAAGAACCATCGGTATCCAGAATATCCTCTCACCCGCATGGGCTAGGATGAACTTAGACCTAACCTTCCTGACGACGAACTTTGGAGACTTGTAGAGTATTATGGATAGGATTAGTGAGGCGGTCGAGGAGGCTACAACCATGGTCGAGATAAATCCGACCGTGAACCCTATGGAGGTCAAGTAGATCACCAGGAGACTTCTAGTGAGGGCTAGGTAGATGCCCGCAAAAGCTATCTCAAGCGTTAGGATGAGCTTAAGCCTCATAATTCCTGTTATGGCCATGGTTCGAATAGCCTCGTTAAAGATATTTTTGAGAAGAGTTATAGGTCGGCGCGAGCGCTTGATGCTCGATGAAGGCGGTCTTAATAGTCTTGGATGGAGTCGGGGACAGGCCCGTTAAAGCGTTGGGGGGATTAACGCCCTTACAGGCAGCAGAAGCCAAAACCTTGGATCTAGTCGCCGAAAAGGGGGAGTGCGGGATCATGGACCCAATAGCTCCAGGCCAACCCCCAGGAAGCGATACGGCCCACCTCGCGATCTTCGGATACGATCCCGAGAGATGCTATCCCGGTAGAGGCGCGTTCGAGGCCCTCGGGGTTGGAGTAGATCTCAGGCCGGGCGACGTGGCGTTCAGATGCAACCTCGCAACCGTAAGCGATGACGGGGTGATCGTCGATAGGAGGGCTGGGAGGATAGGCAACGTCGATGCCGAGAAGCTCTCCGAGTCCTTGAAGGATATCAGGATCGAGGAGGTTGACGGGGTTGAGGCGGAGTTCATCCACTCCTCCGAGCATAGGGGGGTATTAGTCTTGAGAGGTGAGAAGCTTTCGAGGATGGTCTCAGATGTGGACCCACATCTAACCGGGGTGAAGGTCCCCAAGCCCTGCCCCCTAGACGATTCCATCGAGGCCGAGAGAACCGCTAGAGCCTTGGAGGAGTTCTTGGAGAAGGCCGGGAGGATTTTGAGAGAGCATCCGTTGAATAAGGAGAGGGTTGAGAGGGGGCTTAAGCCCGCGAATGCCATCCTGCCTAGGGGGGCTGGAGTATTGCCTAGGATTAAATCGATTAACGAGCTATGGGGTGTTAGGGCGGCCGCGATAGCGGGGGGAGCCTTGTATAAGGGTGTGGCCAAGGCCGTTGGATTCGAGCTTATCAGGGTTGAGGGAGCCGATGGAACCGTTAACACGAACCTCAAGGGAAAGGTTGAGGCCGCGATGAGAGCGTTAGATGACTATGATCTGGTCTTCCTACATATTAAGGCGACCGACAATGTGAGTCACGACAAAGATCCGGAGAGGAAGGTTGAGGTGATAGAGTGGATCTCTAGGGAGCTTAAGCCCCTCGTCGACAAGGTTCTCTCCGAGAACTATTATCTAGCATTGACAGGAGATCACACGACCCCATGCGAGGTTGGGAGCCATGCCGGGGATCCGGTTCCATTAGCGATAATCGGGCCCGGTGTTAGGAGGGATGACGTGAGAAAGTTTGATGAGATCTCATGCGCCTCGGGAGGATTGAATAGGATTAGGGGGATGGATTTGATGAGGATCCTGATGAACTATCTTGGAAGGGTTCCGCTCTTCGGCGAGTAGTCATCCAGCCTTTGAGAGCCTCCTAAGATTCTCCATAACGACCCTAATCCTCTTCAACTCAAGCTCCATCCTAAGCCTCAAGTATTCCTCAAATGAGATCTCTCTCCGCTCATATCTCCCGATAACCTCATGAACCTCTCCATCGAGCTCCCCCAACCCCTTCTTGAGATTCTTCTTAATCTTCATCCTCACCGAGCGGTCATCTTTCATAGACAAACCTCAAAGAAGGTTATACATAGCGTTAACTATAACTTTCCTGGCCGACCGATCGCCGATCAAGTCAGTTCGTCGCATGACTCTCAGATTTTCATCGACTTCTGAGCTGGACTATGCAGCCGATCACAGTCAAGGCCACAATGATCAATATGCTGAGATAGATGTCTAGGGGTATGAATTGCCTGATCCCGGCGAGGAAGATAAGGGATCCCAGGAAGGCCGTCCCAACCGCGACTGTTTTGTTGAATAACATTAAGACCGCGAAAAATATTATGACCGCGATTATCAGGGCGAAGACCACGTTTAGGAGAGGCTTGAGGAATAGGTAGGTTAGGGCGGCGGCCGCGAGCCCCGCGCCGACGGGTAAGAGGAATTGCGTGAGCGCCCCGACGAGTATGAACCCGATCACCCCGGCTAGGATCGTTGCGCCGCCGAGATATGGGGCTATTATCGTGGATGCAGCTAATCCGCCTATGATCCCGCCTATCAAGAATGCTATGAACTTGATCACCCCTCTTCCCGCGAAGACCAAGATTAAGCCTAGGAGTGCTAGGATTAAGCCCATTAAAAGAGAGGTGAGAGGTGCTTGAAGCGAGTTCTCAAGCAAGATTTATCACATTTTTCATGGATTTTATCGCTTATATGTCTTCCCGGATAAAGTCGTCAATCTTCTCCTGCCTCCTTTCAGCCTCCTCGCCATATCTCGTGTTCAATAGCTTGAAGATCTTTAAGCTAGTCTCATAGGGTATTCCGCCAAGCCTCGATAACTGGCCAGCATCCGCGCTGAACACCGCTCTAATGGTTCCAAGCTTCTCCAAGAGCCTCTTAGCCCTAGCGGCCCCGACGCCTGGTAGAGATGCCACTATATTTAGCTGGAGTTCATGGATGTCGGCTCTCTTCTTCTTGGGCTTTAGATGAATTTCTTCTCTGCTCGGAGTCCGCTTCGAGATCATCGCTATCAGATTCGCCGTCTCCTCGGGGGATGGGGTGTAGAGGAGCGTTATCTTAAAGTCGTATCCTAGGCTCGCGACCGCCCCCCAGACTGCCGCCCTATTCTCAAACCTCGCGAATACCCTTGAGAAATCCCCCTCGATCAGAATCGTAGGATTCTCCGATGCTTCAACTAGATTTGACGCTTGATCAAATAGTCTTCCATCGAGGAGTGATGATAGGAAGTCTCCAACCTCCTTCCTCTCGATCAAGATGTCTCCTGGGAGGAGATAATCCCCAACCTCTAAAAGCTCGTATCTCAAGCTTATCCCAAGCCTCGATAACATCCTTGGAACCCCAGACCTCTCCTCCCTCTTATCAACAACCACCACTCCGGGCTTAAGCCTCAACATCATCCAACCCGATCAAAACGTCTCCTCAATCATTAATTTACTTTGTATCTGGTAGAGCGCTGCGTGAGAATCGTGTTTATTCCCTCTCAGCGGACTGATCTACAATCATGCTCTCAGCCTGTCCCATAATCTTCATCGAGGGAAACCAGAAATCTCATAATACTCCGGGTATTTTTGTCTTATTCGAGAAACCCGGAGATCTTGATTAAAGATTATACGGTTTTTCACGGGATCTTAATCGGGTTGATGAACTTAAAGTATATCGAGATGGCGATCGAGGCCAGCGTCAAGAAGATCACAGCTAAATCCTTTGGCCTGAGCTTAAGCTCCTTGAGATAGGTCCTCTTCTTGGACGCCCCGAAGCACTTCACCTCCATGGCCTCGGCGAGCTCGTAGCTTCTCCTCAAGACGTTTACGATCAATGGGACCAGAATCGGGATATATCGCTTAAGCCTGGTTAACGGGTTTCCCTTATCGAGCTCCAATCCCCTAGATCTCTGGGAGTCCATTATGGTTTGAAGCTCCTCTGCTAGGACCGGCGTAAACCTTATGGCGGAGATGAAGGCGAAGACATACGTGTAAGGTATCCTCAGCTTCGTCAAGGTCATCCCAATCTCCTCCGGGGTAGTTGTGAGGAAGAAGATCGAGAATGAGGCGAGTAACGCCACAAGCCTATAGGCCGCCGCGAAGGACTCGTATAGGATCACCTGGGTTGGAGGCTGTCCGGGCATGAGCATCCTGACGAGATAGTTCACCAAGAAGACGGCGGCTATGAAGGGGATCGAGCCGTAAACGGTCTTAATCCACCTCCTCACGACCCCGCCCATGGCCGCGAGGAGGGCCTCGGCGGCCACGATTATGGTCGTCACGGTGACCTCCACGTAGATGAGGGTTATGAGGAGAAACGTTGTTGAGATTAGGAGCTTAGCCCTCGGGTCAAGCCTATGGATGAAGCTGTCTCCGGGATAGAACTGCAATCCTTGTAGTAGTGTGGCCATCCGGAGATACGTGAAGATCCCTGTATAAGAATTTCGCCGTCAAACGCATAATTCGGAAGAGAGTTGAAGGTGTGGTCTATCTTCGAAGCCTCGCCACTATCTCGGCTGCCAGCTCCCTCGGAGAATATAGCTTAGGTCTCACCCCGATGAAGTCGAGCTCCTTAGAGAGGGTTATGAGTTGGGGTGGGAGGAGGTTACATGATCTGAGTAGCTCCTCATTCAGGAAGATCTCCTCAGCATCTTCATCCGCGATCACCTTACCCCTCTTCATCAAGATTACCCTAGGCTCCAGATCTGCTATGAACTCAACGTCGTGGGACGATATTATGACTGTCTTCCCCTGAGAGTTTAGGAGCTTTATCACCTGCAATAGCTTCTCCTTCTGGAGCATATCTTGTCCTATTGTCGGCTCATCTAAGGCGATTATGTCTGGAGACCACGCCAAGACTATCGCGAGGGCGAGCCTCTTCTTCTCGCCGCCGCTTAGGGTGAATGGAGACTTGTCGGCATAGCCCGCCAAATCCATGAAGTTTATCGCGTTCTCAACCCTCCTCCTCACGATCTCCTCATCGTATCCGAAGTTCCTTAAGGCGAAGGCAACCTCCTCCCAAACGCTCTCGGAGAAGAACATGTCATCGGGGTTCTGGAAGACTATCCCAACCTTCCTGGAGAGTGATGCGACCGTGGCATTTCTCGTATCCACACCATCTATCAACACCCTCCCCTTCACGGGTTTCAGTAGGCCGTTTAGATGCTTTATCAGGGTGGTTTTCCCGGCCCCATTCTCCCCCATGATCGCAACTACCTCGCCATCCCCTATCTCGAGGTCTATCCCATCAAGCGCCTTGACACCATTCGGATAAACATATTCAACCGACTCGAACCTTATCATCTCAAGACGCCTCTTAAGCCCATTATGAACTCGTCAACCGATAATGGAATATCCTTAAATGGTATGCATCCGCCGATCTTCTTCATCTCCCTCACAACCTCCACAACTCTTGGAACCGAGACCCCATACATCAAGACATCTTCTTCTAGAATTTTACGCGGTTCATCGAAGTAGATGATTCTGCCCTCATCCATTACCGCTAGCTTATCTGCATGGGGCATTAGATGCGCCAGTCTATGCTCGGAGATCAATATGGTCAATCCATAGCTCTTATTCAGATCTATTATCGCATCTATGAGATTCTTCGCGGAAATCGGGTCGAGGGAGCTCGTGGGCTCATCCAGTAAGAGGATCTTGGGCTTCATGGCGAGGACCGAGGCTATAGCCACCTTTTGCTTCTGACCCGCCGAGAGCTCGAATGGAGATCTCCTCCTCAACTCCTCGATCCTTAAGAGCTTTAAAGCCCACTCGACCCTATCCCTTATCTCCTCCCTCGGCAGCCCAAGGTTCTCAAGCGGGAAAGCTATGTCGGCCTCGACGCTTAGGGCGAAGAGCTGATTATCAGGGTTCTGGAAGACCATTCCAACCTTCTGGGAGAGGATGTGAGGCGGACACTCCCTAGTATCGATTCCATCTATCAACACCCTCCCCTCAAACTCTCCCTCATAGAGGTGTGGGATCAAGCCGTTTAGGCATCTTAGGAGGGTTGTCTTCCCACATCCACTCTTACCCGCCAAGATCACAAACTCCCCCTCATCTATCTCAAGATTAACTCCTTTAATCGCGTAGAAATCCGTTCCAGCATACTTGAATCCGAGATCTCTAACCTCGATTATCTTCAAGCCTCCATCAACTCCGCCCGAGAGCCAAGCTTCTCGGATAAGATCTCTAGACACCTGGATAGGATTGTGTCTATGTCGCCTTCACGGCAACATGCTCTGGCGGCGGCCGCGTGGCCTCCTCCATGTCCTCCAAATTCTCTTCCAAGTCTCTCCGCAACATCTCTCCCTAGATCGACTCCATATTTCTCGACTACTTCATTAACCGCTCTCATGGAGACCTCGATCCCCTCATCGGACTCTCCGGCGGCCACCGCTAAATGCGCTCCGAGGCTCAGCAAGCTTCTCGCGCAGGAGCTTTGATAGCTTCCAACCCTTGTCAGGACTATCATGAGCTCCCCCACCCTATAGATCTTCATTCTAGACGCGGCTTTCAATCTCGCAATCCTCTCAGGGAGGTTTATCCTCATCTCAAGCTTAGATAGAACCTCCACGGGATTCAATCCCTTCTCCGCGAGCCTGCACACGGCTCTAAGAGAGAACTCGTCCGCGATAGACAGCCTAACCGTGTCATAGTATATTCCGGCGAAGAGGGCCTCGGCCTCCGAGACGTTTAGCTCATAGCCCAATAACTCGGCCAGATCGTATATGATCTCACAGACGGATTGATACTTGTCTGAGACGTATAGCTTAACGTTCTCCGGATAGCTACCGATACTAGTTGTGTGATGATCTATCACGATCACTCTCTCAGGTTTTAAGAATATCCATCGGTATTCTTCAAGCTGTTCAGGTGATCCAGCGTCGAGGACTATGAAGTACCCTTCATGTCCCTTGAGATCGTCGATCGTCAAGTTCAGGTGGTTTAGGAGGGCCTTACTGTGAGTGGACGGTCGAGATGGTATCGTGAATAAGATCTTCCTAACCGCATAGGCTTTCTTTAAGATGTTGATCAGGGTGTATGATGCCCCTATCGAGTCTGGATCTCCCCCAGCGTGGGTCAAGATCGCCACGGCACCGCCTCTCACCGGATACAGCCCTTTATCCAAGAGCTCTATGAATTTCCGGTCCCTCATGACGCCGATGATCCCGACAACGCTTGCTGCAGTTCTTTTTGAAGGGATTCCAACTGACTCCTCGTCCTCTGCTCCTGCTTCTCCAGGAGCTTAAGCCTGGTCTCGGTTAGCTCCCTCTTCTCGTTCAGCTCCTCGACGAGCTTCTGCTTATCGCTTCGAACCAGGATCGGGCCGACCGCCTTATACACCATAACGTCGTCGGGGGATTTCTGAAGCTCTTCCAAGGCGTCTTTAACCTCGATCAGCTCCGCCTCGAGCCTCTGCCTCTCAACTATTATCACGTTTAGCGTTTGCTGGAGCTGCTGGAATCTCGCGATCCTCTGCTTAATGCTTGGGGGAAGCTCCCTCTCAGCCGACATCTTCACAAGCATATCGATTCCGGGAACTTAAAAAATTAATTTCTCCGGCTTCGAGATCTTTAGAAGCGACCTAATGTTCGGTTCTCTTCAGGATGGGGTCTAACTCGTGAAGCGTCTCCAGTATGGAGTCTATGAATCTGAGGAACGAGTTTAACGCGGCTCTAAGGGCGACTGGATCAGATGCCCTAATCACCAGCTTTAAGCCATCCTCGGTTAGGGCCATGCTCACAGACGTTCTCCTAGAGGGAATATCCTTGATCTCAGGAATTATCGATGAATATAGGATCTCGGCCTCATCCCTTGGGAGACAGAACCTGATTCTTGCCTCAAACCTACTTTCTGGGGGCCGGCGTCCAGGCTCCTCCCGCGAACGTGTATCCACACTTCCTACATCTCCAGATCCCAATCGAAACCCTCCTAACTTTAGGGTGGCCACAGTTCGGGCAGATATGCCATGCCCTCTGCTCGCGCTCTATTCCCGCAACCCTCTTTCTCAGGGTGGATCCGTATCTCGCCCCGAACCTCTTCGCCGGATTTCCCTGAACCTTCCCGACCTGAACCATCTCTTTCCACATTTCCTTGGCCAGTTCCATATTTAACGATGAGCTCCCCGCTGGGAGCGTCCGAGGAAGCGGAGCCACGGTCAACTAGAATTTGCGGTAGGCTTCCGGCTTTTCCACACCTCGTATTCTGGAAAGAGCTGGGGTCATCGAATCTAGCGAAGATCATTGGCGTGTTTGTTTGAGGTTATTGTTCTCCGGCGAGCTTCACCGGAACGGCTTCCAAGAACTTCCTCCTTATCTCTTGGGTCTTCTCCCAAGCTAGCTCGATAATGTCGTCCATGAGGTTCATCGGCACCGGGCCCGGCGAGTTTTTCTGGATCGAGACCACGTTTCCCTTCTCATCCGTTCCAATTATCAGTGAGACGTCCAAAACCTTCTCCTCATCTATCTGTGGATCGACTAGGAACTTCTCCCCCAATACCCCGATCATCACCGAGAATGGGAGGGCTGTTAGCTCGGGTGTGAAGTATTCATCGGTCTTCTCAAGCTTTCCATCGACGACCCTATACTTCGGTATCTTTAGGGTCGCTAGGGCAGCCATGGCCGAGATCAGCGCCGGATCATAGTAGTTTCCATCATAGTCTAGGACGTAGATGTCTATGAATAGGATATACGCCTTCTCGCCCTCAACTATGCAGAGCTTCTTAAGGTCTATCGCCTTCCCCTCCCTCAGGCTCCTATCCACGACCCTCGCCAGCTCAACTCCCCGCTCATCTGGAGGCCCGGGCTCGAAGGTTGTTGAGGCCAAGGGGAGGAGTTCGGCGTTTACCGCGAACGATCCCTCGTCGGGTCTATCTGAGTAGGGCGTCCCAACCTCGACCTTTATTCCCGTGAGGATCTTCGTCCCGCCCATGGCCACGAGCGCCGATCCCTCCGCCTTCTCAACGAGGTTTGTCTGGATCGTTATGGGTCTCAGGTCTCTGGGCCCCCTGCCGTCAAGCCTCTTACCCTGCTGGAGGAGGCTGTAGATCTTCTCCTGCATTATCCTCGCCGTCAAGTCCTTCTTAGAGTGTAGCGGGAGCGTCACGGCTCACACCCCTCCTTGAGGCGCCGCGCTATACTTTCTCTTCAACGCCTCCCTCTGGAGCCTGTAGATCTCCATGATCCCCTTCTTCGCTAGGGCCAGGGCCTTGGGAAATTCGTCCTTCGAGATCCTCCCATTGAGCTGGAGGAGGACTATTGAGTCGAATCTCGGGGCCATGGCCATGGGCATGTCCGCCTCCCCATACTTATCCTCAACATCGTTTAGGTCCAAGACCAACTGGCCATCAACCTTTCCAACGGCCACCGCGGCTATTAGGTCCGCCATCGGTATGCCGGCGTCCGCTAGGGCGAGGGAAGCGGCGGTTAAACCTGTCGTCCTAGTCCCGCCGTCCGCCTGAACCACCTCGATGTAGATGTCTATGCATGTTCTCGGAAACTCCTCTAGGAAGACCACGGTCTCCAGCGCCTCTCTAATAACCTTCGATAGCTCGACCTCCCTCCTAGTCATCCCCAGAGGCTTCCTCTCCTCGACGCTGAACGATGTCATATGATATCTACAGTTTAGGATGGCTCTATCCGGTAATGACAGGTGTCTTGGGTGGACCTCCCGCGGCCCGAAGACCGCCGCGAAGACCCTGGTCTTCCCGAACTCGACATAGGCGGATCCATCGCTCTTATCCAGGACCCCGACCTCCATCTTTATTGGTCTGAGTTCATCATATCTCCTTCCATCGACTCTTATCCCATCCTCGGATATGAGCTTGGGCTTACTCACCCCACACCACCCTTGAGAATTGAATCTATTAGCTTACCGATTCTCTCGGTTAGTCCTTGGGTGTGAGCTTCCCTCTCAACCTCCTTTATCGCCGTCACGGCCGCGAACTCCTGGGCTGGAGATGGGCCAGAGATGACTATTAACCCGTTCCTTCCAACCACTATCCTGCACCCGGTCTTTCTCTTGATCATGTTTATCATCGAGCCCCTCCTACCTATGAGCCTGGGGATCTTCGCGGGATGGATCGAGATCAGGAGCCCCTTATCGAACCTCCTCATCCTCCTAGTATGCTCCAGGACTATCCCCCTCAAGCTACTCTCCTTAACTCTGGCGGAGATCACGTCTCCAACCCTAAGGCCGAGGTTCTGAACCTTCCTCCTATCAGGGATCCTTATCACGCCCGTTAGATGCTTACCCAAGACCACGTCGAATCCGTTCGGCTTGACATCTGAGATCACGCCTATGACCTCGTCTCCGACCTGAGGTCTATAAGCTCCCTTAAAAGCTATGACGCATACCCTGTTATTCCTTATGGTGGCCAGGCCCACCTGGGCGGCATAGACCTTCCCATCCGCGACATAGGTCCCCTCCCCACCCCTCCTCCCATCGTCTGAGAGCAGCTGGCCGGGTAAGACCACCTCGTGATCTGAGAAGTATATGGGCATTCCACGATCACTCCTCTAATGGGGTCACCTCGATTCTACCGCTTGAGATCCTATTTAACCTCTCTATCAGGTCTACGTGAAGCCCGGTCGGGATCTCTATTACGCTCACCCAGCTCCCATCTCTCCTCCACTCCTCCCTCGTTATCTTGCTCATGCTCCGGATAATTCCATAGGCCTTTCCAACGACATCTCCCGGAAGCCTGAGCCTGAATCTCAGGATCCCCATCTTTATCGGGATAACCCTCCTAAGCTTCTCGATTATCGCCAGAGCCTGCTCCTTGGCATCCTTGAATGGATCTATGGTCGCCCCGACCTCCTCCATCGCGAGCTCGATCCTTTGGGGCGGGTGGGGCATGTTCGTCCTAGGATCTATCGTGTTCTTCGAGATGAACTCTATAATCTGCCTCTTCTTGTCCTCGATGAGCTTCCGCCTCTGTTCGGCCGTTATCTGAACCACCCCCTCATCCAAGATCGTCTGGGCGATCTTCAGGATGTCGGTCGTCCCAAACGCCTTCCTAACCTCCTCCTCACCCGCCCTAATCCCCTTCTTAGCATCCTTATAGACCTCGTCGTAGACGATTATCTTCGAGACGGGTATCTTCTCGCCGAGCCTATACTTTAACGCCTTATCCGGGTCGACAAGGATCTCAAAGGTCTGACCCCTTTTCTCGATCCTGGCTATCGTGTATCTCTTTGACAACCTCGATCCTCCATCCAAGACCATTTATATGGTGGATATTAAGGGATATTCTCAGCCCTTCTCCCTAGCCTCTATTAAGGGTTTAAGCCTCTTCATGAGCTCCTCCTGAGGCATCATGGAGTACTTCCTCGTCGAGAGGGGTATGGTCGCCACCCTCGCAGTCCACTTCTCATCCAATCTCTCAACCGAGTTCACCAAAGCCTTCAGGGATAGCTCTATCGCCTCGTCTAAGCTTAGGTCGCGCTTATATTCTGCTTCGAGGACATCCTTCACCTTCTCAGCCCCCCTCCCGATCGCCCAGGCATCATACTCTAAGACCATCCCGCTGGGCTCGGTGTAGAACACCCTGACGCCCGTCTTGTCGACCCCTCCGAATAGGATCGCCGTCCCGAATGGCCTAACCCCGGCGTGCTGAGTATACATCTGCATGATGTCTCCTATATATCTGGCCACGGCCTCGACCGTTGGCTCCTCATCATAGGAGAGTCTCAAGACCTGGGCTCTAATTCTGGCGTTGTCGGCTAGGATCCTCGCATCTGAGTTCAACCCAGCCGCCGCCGCGCCTATATGCTCATCTATCTGGAAGAGCTTCCACGAGAACTCTGGGTTCTGGAGCTTTGTGTGCATCCGCTCCTCAACCGTTAAGACGCATCCCTCATTACAAGCTATCGCTATGGCGGTTGAACCGGCCCTAACGGTCTCCAAGGCGTATTCAACCTGATATAATCTTCCTTGGGGGGAGAATACGGTGATCGCCCTATCATATGCGCCAGCTATCCCAAGCGCCAAGCTCCCTTCCTCCAAGCTCAAAAGAGATTCTAGAATGCTATTAAGATTTCATAGCCGGGTTAAGGCTAATATAGCCCGAGCCGGAACCTCCATATGCCTATGCCGAACATCCTCCTACTCGCGGCCGGGATATTCCTCCTAGTCCTAGGGTTCTTGATGCTCTTGGCCTCGGGAGCCGGGGGTAAGGGCGAGGTCAAGGGCGGCGGAGTGGTGTTGATAGGCCCGATACCGATAGTCTTCGGAGGAAGCTCGGCCAAGGTTCTACTGATATTCCTGGCCATATTCATAGTGGTCGTCGCATTACTTATGACTCTAAGTTTTTCAGGCGGTGGTTTAGGATGAGCCGTGGCCCAAGCCCAGCGAGTAGAGCCCTCCTCTCAATGCTTGGAATATTATTCATCTTCATAGGGGCGGTCTTGATAATCCTAGGGCTCCTATCCCCAACGGGTAAGGTCCAGGCTGGGGGCCTGATCCTGATAGGCCCGATACCCTTGATTCTTGGCGGAGAGCTGAGCCCGATAATGCTCTTGATCATAATCCTGCTCCCGATAATAATCTTCATCCTAATGCTATTCTTCCTCTTCCAGAGAATCTCGATGGAGGAGAGGAGTTAGAGGTATGCGCTGAAAATTCTAGCCGGCTACGAGTCTATGCGCCTTCTCCCATCTAAGATATATCTGAGCTATCTCGTCAAATGTCAAGAACACTATCTCACCCTTCTCCATGAGAGGTTTGAGCTCTTTCAACCACTCCTCATACGCCCTTAGAACCTTATCGACCTCGGCCCCAGATCCGCACTGGTAGAGGTGGGAGCTCGCATACCAAGTGTTTACCATCCCGGGCTCCATATCGCTTAATGCCTCTTGAAGCGATCGCTTGGCCTCGGCGAGACAGTCCGGATCTTTGCGGCAATCTATCTCGAAGCTCTTCGCCTTATACCAGCCTGGAATGTAAACTATGGTTCCCGATTCATCGTGGTTCAGCCACTCGCCGGTCTTGAGGGATATCATCTGAACTCTTGGGAGTATCCAAGGATGTAGCTTGGTCGGAGAATTCCTGGTCTGCCGGTAGTATGGCTTCTCGAGGGCCGTCATAGATATGAATCCTAGGCATCCATCGCATACTCCCAGCAGACCCACATCCTCGAGCTCGAACCCTCCCCCCAGATTTGTCGGATCATGTCCCAGAGCTTTGGCGACTACCTCCTTAACGGCTCGATTATATCTGAGCTTCTCTTCATCGGTCTTGAGCCCGAGCTCTCTAATGTGGTGGCCTAGATGGCTTTGAACCCCTATTCCGTGGCCCCTCGCCTCAAGCTCCCTCAGGATGAATCTACCGAACTTCACGTCCGCGTCGGCGAAATGCTTCTCGGTTTGGATCGAGAGCTTCGCTCCATATTTTTCAAACAGGTTTGCAAGCCTGTCAAGCGTCTCAGCATACTCCATGAAGACCGTTTTGCTCTCATTATAGTATGGTGGATGGCCGGGCAGCTCCTCGATATGGAGCTGGAACGCAACCAACAGCCTCCTGCCTATGCAGTCATAGGGGCAGCTCCTCCAATCCTCCCCAACATCACATATACCGTTACCACAGGTTTCAGGTATGTCCACTAAGGCGAGGAGCCTACTCTCAGCCTTCTCGCCCCCCTCGAAGAACTCTAAGACGTAGTCGAAGTATTCTCTTAGGGGCATTCTGTGGCCGAGGTCATGCCATATCAGCTTACGGCTCTTCGCAGATGAGGCCGCCTCATACGCCATGATGCAGGATTCGGGTGGGAGGAGCTGATCTCTCTTCCCGCAGTGGAGTTCCACCATCCCCCCATAGTTTGGGAGGTGGTAGAGCGGATCTATCTCTCTAAGCTTTTCAGGGTTGTTGAGAAGCTCTTGGAGGGCCGCCCGCTCAGCCTCAGTTCTAGGCTTGACTCTGGATAGGACGTAGCTTAGGTTTGCGGAGGCGAGGAGGAGGGCCGCCTTCTCCATCCTACTCGATCCCAGGGCGACGCCCGAGACTATGCTCCCCAAGCTCTTTGAGATCAGGTATACCTCCTCGGCGCCGTCGGCTCTCAGGAACTTCTCAATCAGAATTATCTCCTTTGATCCCCGATAAACTACATCATAGAAGTCACCTGGGCGATATCTTCCCCTCTCCCCGTGGTGGGGTAGGTCGAAGGCGAAGACGCAGTAGCCGTATTTCTTAAACTCGTCCATGTCCATCCTCCAAACCGATTTATCTCCTCCCATTCCATGGACGAAGATTATGCATTTCCCATTCCAGTTCTTAGGCCTCTCATAGATGTATGGGAATGAGAGCTCTATGGTCTCAGCATGCTCGGCGGTCTCCGAACGAGTTAGTTCCCTAGAGGTCCAGATACTCTTACGGGTCTCGACGCTGAGGGTCTTTGAGGTCTTTGGAGGGGTGATCGTATGTTTCGGCTTTCTCGGCTGCGGCTTGAAGGAAGTGGACTTCACAGGCTTCGCCACGCTACTGGTGCTCACCTCCTTCTCTTGAATGAGTAGGAGGTATGCGGCGGATATCGATCCCAAAACCAATACAATTATAACTAGGGTCGCGATTAAGGCCCGGCTCATCGATTTACGATTTAATGATCGGGCTTAAATTTTTTCAGGTGGAGGCGTCCTCGGCCTCTTCGAGAGGAAGATGGCCACCGCCGCGACCACGACCACAATGATGATAACGACGGCCATCAACATGAAGGTTGGAAGACCCGATACCCAAGCGGCCGCCGTGGTGGTGGGTGAGGGAGTTAGCTCAGGAGAGGGTCTTGGAGGCTTAGGCTTCTTGGGCTTTGGGGGCTTGGGCTTCGTCTTAGGAGGCTTAGCAGGTTTGGTGGTTTCTGTTGGAGGCTTACCGCTTATGGTGGTCGTGTAAACTATCTTTTTCGTGATGGTCTTCGGCGGGAGGGTGCTCGTCTTTGTTATCGTCGTCCCGGGAGCACTTACGGTCTTCACCATCGTGGTGCCAGCCCTCTCAATGGTGGTCGTGTAGGTCGTTCCAGGCCTTGTTGTGGTCTTCGTGGCAGTTATGCTACCCGTGACGAGGAGAGTTGGCATGGTAATGACCCTTCCCTTGAGGGTGAATCCGGGGAACCTGAACGCAATGGTCATGGGCTCGCTCGCTTCGAATCTATCGATCATCGTGATCGTTATCCGCTTACAGTATTCCATGATCTTTCCATAGATTGGAGCCGGGATCGTCATGGTCAGGGTGACCGGGCCCATAGAGGTCTTAGCCGTCATCGTCAAGAACTCGAAGCCCGTTGTGGTCCGGGTAGTCCCTCCCTCAACCCGGGTTATGGTCGTCTCATAGACCGTTCCTGGAATCGTGTAGACGGCGGTGGTTCCGGGGAAGCTTACTCCAGGGATGGTCACGACGCTTACGGGCTCGCCTTCAACCACGATTATACATTCTTGATTGGGTCTCATCTCGATATGGACGACCCTATAGCCTCCATGAACCACGGTGACGACGCCCGTCGTTCCAGGCTTTGTTATGGTGATCACCTTCGTGGTTCCAGGCAGAGTTATGACGGTTGTGGTTGTGACCCTTATGACCTTCTGTGCGACGCCTATAGAGAGGAACGCGAGGACTAGCGTTATCACAACAACTTGGACGAGGATCTTACTCCTCGCGTCCTTCTCCATTCTAAACCCCTCCAATTACTTAATCAGGTTGATTTAATCTCCTCGGCGTGGATTTAAGTTATTCGATCTAATGGATCTTCAGTAATACTTGCGAGCTTTTCTCCAGCGGCAGGGTTCGAAGATCTTCGGTGAGAACTGGAATCATCCAAGGATTATTATTTGAAGGACATCATTATCATGAAAATGTTGAGCACGTCGAATTTCATCTGAATCTCCTTTGAAGAGCCCTCTTCTCCGCCTCAACTATCAACTCTATCAGCTTCATGCTCTCGTGGGGTTCCTTCTTCAAGATCTCCGTGACCTCCTTTAGGGTTAGTCCCCTCGCCGAGAGGACTAGGGCAGCGGCCCTGCCATACTTTGATACGAGGACGCTGTTCCTCCTGAGCTCGGCTATTATCCTCCTCTCCTTCCTGTTTATCGGCCTACCCCTCCTCGCTATCAGTCCCAGAGCCTCCTCAAGCGAATACTTGGTCAACCCTATTTTATCCGATCCGCATATGGGGCATTTGGGCTTCATCGGGAGCTCCTTTACAAGGACGTTTCCATAGTGTTCGAAGCAGTCGGTGCAGACCATCAGCCAAGACTCGTTCAATAATCTGCTCCTCACGGCCATCAGCACAACCCTCCTCATACCCTCGACTGTTGAGACCTCTCCCTCGAATCTGAACCGCTCCACGGTGAGCCTGGCCAGGGGGGATGGCTCATCGGTCGGTGAGACCCATCTTAAGAGCTTTATCCCGCCGTCGACGAGCTTCTCCAACAATTCTCTGGATCTCTCAAGCTCGAAGTCGTGGAATATGGTGTAGTTCAAGGTCTCCTCGTAGACAACCGTCCCCTTCAAGGTCTCGGCGAGCTGATTTATGTTTATCTCGGAGAGGGATGCGTCGGATCTTATGACATCCATCTTCCTCGCGACGTGGACGAGCCTGCGCTTGAATAGGGTTGAGGACTCTATGGCCTCGACCAGCTTCTCCCTATAATCACCCTCGAGGATGTCTCTTATCACCTCCATGACCAGGTTTCCGGATATGTGCTTGGATCTGAAGACCACTCGATATGGGTCTTGATGGCCCTTGACCGGCGCCTCGATACGCTTCGCTAGGAAATGGGCCACGATCTTCTGGATGGTCCTGTTCGCCTTCAATCCACCGTGGATGTGGAGCACAACATAGTCTCCAAACTCCTCTAACACAGCTTCGACATCCGTTGGGACCGGTATCCCCGTCTCAAGGTGTTCTTCGATCTCCTTGAACGCCCTAGCAACCACCTCCCGATTAACTCCGTATCTCTCTGCGATGTCCTCGGCTATGCTCTCCATATCCTCTCCCCTCATTCTCCTATCCCTATATTCTCTCCTAAGCCTCCCAACCTCCATCGCGACCTCATATGGGACCGGTATCTCCTCTCCAACCCAGCTTGGAATCGCCCCCTCATAGCTCTCTAAGGGCGCGACGTAGATCTTCTCCCCGGCTAGATCGTGTATCTCCCAAGCCCTGCCCATTAGGATGAACCTCGTCCCAGGCTCACCGTACTCAGCCACGAACTCCTCGTCCAAGATTCCGACCGGCTCCCCCTTCGATTCATCCACCACGAGATACTGCCTCTCCTCTGGGATCATCGAGAGGTTGTTGAAATAGTAGTTGTATAGCTCTCTGGTGTTTCTGGGCTTGACGACCATCCCATCCCTTAGATCCGCGATCCTCAGGTCGGCCATGTGGTCCACTATCCTCTCAAGCTCCTCCATGCTTAGATCCCTGAAGTTATACGTCCTCCTAAAGATCTTCAGAATCTCCTCCAACCCCATCCTACCATACTCGATCAATATTCCTGCGATCTGATGCATCGCGACATCATAGCTCCTCATCGGTATCTCAGGCTCCTCAAGCTCCTCCATCCTCGCCCTCCTAGCTATGACCATGGCCTCCAAGGCGTCATCCGAGTCTATCGCGATCACAATCCCCTTCGCTGTCCTCCCTATCCCGTGGCCGCTCCTGCCAACCCTCTGAATCAGTCTCGTGACCTCCCTCGGGGAATTATATTGGATGCATAGATCTATTCTCCCAACATCTATTCCGAGTTCAAGCGATGACGTGCAGATTATTCCGGCGAGCTTGCCATGCTTCAACCCATGCTCGGTTGAGATCCTCCTCACCTTTGATAGGGATCCATGATGTATTCCGATCCTCATCTGCTCATCCCAAACCCTGAATCTATTTGTGAGGATCTCGGCGAGCGGCCTGGTGTTCGTGAATATCAGGGTCGATTGATGTGAATCTATCAGCTCCCTTATCCTCCTAAGCCTAGCGGCCACCTCCGGATGGACTCCGATATTCTCCGCCAAGATGAGATCATCTTCATCTGGAACCGGATATATCACGTCTATCACCATGTTCCTGGCCACCGGAACCCTCACTATCTCGCATTCTCCATCGTTACCCACGAGGAACCTCGCTATCAAATCGGGTTTTCCGATCGTCGCCGAGAGCCCTATCCTCTGAAAATCCCTCCCAGTTATCAGCCTAAGCCTCTCAAGGGCTACCGCGAGTTGGGAGCCCCTCTTATCCGTTGCAAGCTCGTGGACTTCATCCACGATAACCCACCTAACGCTCCTAAGATGATTTCTCAAAATCCTCCCGGTTAAGATGACCTGCAGGGTTTCAGGGGTTGTTATGAGCATGTCTGGTGGCTCTAGGCTCTGAACCCTCCTCTCCCTCTGAGAGGTGTCTCCATGCCTTACAGCGGTCCTTATATCGAGCCTCTGAGCCCACCATTCAATCCTCTCGAGCAGGTCCCTATTCAGGGCCCTTAACGGGGTGATGTAGAGCAGTTTTATTCCGGGGCCATGCTCCTCGACTATAAGCTTGCTGAGAATGGGTAGGACCGCGGCCTCGGTCTTCCCGGTCCCCGTGGGCGCCATGAGGAGCAGATTCTTTCCCTCAAGAATTCTCGGTATGGCCTGGATCTGGGGCTCGGTTAGATGCTTAAACCTCTCCCTAAACGCCTTGACTATGGGCTTCGCGAGCATGTTTAAGACGCTCTCCTCGTCGAGAAGGCTCATCCTCGGCCAACAATAGCCTCTCCATGGTCTTAAAGTATCTACTCACTCAGGCTTGAATCAAAATCTCCGGGCAGTATTGGTCGCATGCTCCCGGTTAGACCGCTCGGGAAGGCCGTAGAGCTCCCTCCTCATGGCCTCCAAAAGCTTCTCCTCAACCCCCATATATGAGGCGGCCGTGAAAACCTTCTTGTTTAGAGCCTTTGCTTCCTCGAACACAGGCTTTAGCCAAGTCCTCCAATTTAGGTCTCTTAGGAGGTGGTGGTCTAGGATTAAGCTCTCAACGGAGTCCATCCTCAACACCTTCACCAAATTTTGGATCGATCTCTCGAGATCAATCTCCCGAAACCTCGTCCCGAGCATGTAGGTCATCGGGCCATCGCATATCACCAGGTTGGGCTCGCTCCTCAAGACGAATTTCAGCTGATCTTCATCAACTATCCCCTCGACATCCGATGTATATAGAATCCTTTGATCATCGGCTTCTATCAAGACCTCTAGAATGTATCCAAGCCTCTCATCATTTCCATGCTTGACTGGATTGGAAAACCTAATCTTACACCTCCCAAGCCTGAATCTCCTAGAGTCCGCGACCTTCGGCCTCGCCCCAACCTTCCTAAGCTTATCGAGGAATATCTTCGACCTCCATCTTTGGCTGAAGTTTATCATGTTCGACGGATCCTTCAAGAGCACCCTCTTCCCCCCGAGCCACTCTATGTCCTCGCGCGGCCTTGGGAAATGATCATAGTGATAGTGGGTTACTATGAAGAGATCCACATCCCTCGCCTCCTCAGCTATCCTCTCCTTATGCCTCCTCAAGGTCTCAAACTCTATCTCATGCGGCCTCAACCCATATCTCCGCGGGCCTAAAGCCGCTCCGGGATCTATCATTATCCTACCATGTTTCGTTTCGATCAGGGTGCACATGCTTCTGGTTCCGAGGCTATCGGAGGCGAGAAACCTTAGATCCATCCCTCATTCTTCTCCCCCAATCTTTTCACCGCATAATGGGCAGAAGATGGAGTCTGAGGGGATGAGTTTACCGCAGTGAGGGCATTTAATTAATTCGGGCTTAGGGGCTTCTTCGGCCTTCGCAATTTCCTCCTCAACTCTCTTCGGAGGCCTTTCTTCCCTCTTAACGACCTCCTCGGCTCTCGCCTCCTCAACCTTAACTTCCTCAACACCCTTTACAGCGGGCTTTGGATAAATTCTCGAGAGGGTGATCGACAATCCAGATGCTATGCCGACCACTATCACATAATACATCATATATTCTGGACGAAGACACTGTGAAGAGAGGTCTGGAGGAACCACTTGAGTTCTAGACAGAAGCATCGATATTAGAAGCGATATCGAGCCGCCGATCAGCGGCGGGAGGAATGAGATATTCGAATCTTTGAGCAGGATGCTTGATGGGATCGCGGAGACGAGCATGGCCAGGATCAGGGATATCGTCATCGCGTAAATCTCAGGTAAATGTCCTGAGAAAACGATCAATAGTAGAGGGACTATCTGGAAGGCCGCATAGGATATTATCGACGCCGTCGCGAGCCTCAACTCCTCTCTCAGCACTGATCATTCAATAATAGTCTTTAAGCATTTCCATCCTCTTCAACAGCTCTCTGAATATGATTATCCTCTGGATCTCCCCGGTTCCCTCGATCACCTTAACTACCTCCGAGTCTCTCAGAAATCTCTCGATGAGCGTGTTGACCAAGACCCCTAAACCTCCGTGAAGCTCTATCGCCTTGATCGCGGAATCCTCGGCAACCTCGGAGGAATATAGTTTGGCCATCGAGGAAGCAATCGGGAGATCTCTTGGAGAACGCTTGGAGATGTTTGCCGCCCAATAGAGCATGAGCCTCGCCGCCGTGAGCTTACAGATGACGTCAACTATCTTGAACTGGTTTGACTGGAATTCTATGATGGGCTTGCCGAACGCCCTCCTCCTAAGAGAGTATCTCAAGGAGGATTCTAGGGATGACTGTATTATCCCAACCGCGACGGCGGCCGCCCCAACCCTCATCCTCGAATAGGTTTCTAGGGCTATCCTGAGTCCCTGACCTACTTCTCCCAAAACATTTGAGTCTGGAACATATACGTCCTTCATTATTATCTGCCCCACACTCAACCCCCTAACGCCTGCGCACTCCTCGGCAACCATCCTCAACCCCTCGGAATCTTTTTCGATTATGAAGAATGTCGGATTCTTCGACTTCTTCTCAGCCGCCTTATCTAAGGCTCTCGCTAAGACTAGGAAGTAATCGGCCCAACCAGCTCCGGAGATAAGTCTCTTATGGCCTCTCAGGATCCATCCGCCCTCAACCCTCTTCGCGACGCTCTTTATCCCCGCGAGATCGCTTCCACCCCTAGGCTCGGTGGCCGCATGGCATGCATAGGCTTCTCCTCGAGCGATCCTCTTTAGGAGTTTCTTCTGCTCCTCCGTTCCATGTAGGAGTATCGGGATTGTGAAGAGATATGTGATGAGGATCGTCAGGCCGAAGGCTGGGGATATTCTCGCTATCTCCTCGATCACTATCGCCAAGTCCCTTAAATCTCCCCCTACTCCTCCATAGATCTCCGGTATGCCTATTCCCAGAAAACCCTCAGCCCCAGCCTTCGTAATGAGCTCTCTCGGAATTTCTCCCGTCTTCTCGATCCTGAACAGCTTGGGCTTAAGCTCGGTCTCCGCGAAACTCCTAGCCCTTTTCCTCAGTTCCTCATGCCCCGGCTCAAATACTATCTTGAAATCTTCTAAGCTCTTGAATGGGAAGACCATGCCGATTCACATGCTTCACGGTTAATTAAGATTTTTTACCTCGAATTTTCAAGAATCCTTGATAAAATGCTTGAAGCGCTTGTTTCATTCCTTACGGTGATCGCGGTAACCCCCCTCATGATCAGACTTGGGAGGAGAGCTGGAATCGTTGGAGTGGACGTCCATAAATCCTCGAAGCCCGTGATCCCGAAGACCGGAGGCTTGGCCTTAATCCTAGGATCTTTAATAGCGCTACTCATCCACGTGCTCCTCAACCATGACTCCCTTTCGCTGATATTCCTCTCAACGGGTCTCATCGCCGGCTTCATAGGATTCTTGGAAGATTTTAGGGGCGAGATGAATCCAAAGCTTAAGCCCACCCTTCTGCTCTTGGCCTCGATCCCGATCTTAGTCACCGGAAGCTACGTCCCCAGACCTGTGATCCCCTTCATAGGCAGGACTAGGCTATATAAGATCTATCCAATCCTAGTCGCCTTGGCTTACCCGGTAGCATGTAATGCGGTTAACAGCGTCGATGTGTTGAATGGCTCGATGATCTACACCTCCATCCCATTCTTCGCCATGAGCTCGATCATAGCCTACTATCGGGGGGACTCATTCACCTTAACCACGTCATTGATCTGCATCTCAATCCTAGTAGCCCTGATACCATATAATAGGTATCCTGCGAAGATCTTTCCTGGAAACTCTGGAAGCCTCTTCATAGGCGGGCTTATGGCCTCAACCGCCATCTTGGGGAGAATCGAGGTCGCGGCCATAATCGCCCTCCTACCCCAGATAATGAATGAGATGCACGTGATATTCTCGATAGGTGGGATAAAGTCCGCGAAACAGGTTAAGAGCAGGCCCGTCGAGTTCGTCGACGGATTCTTAACCGCCTCCAAGGATAGGGATGCGCCGATAACCTTAGTCAGACTTTTAAGCGCTGGGGCCAGGGTCGGCGAGAGGACGATGGCCTACATGATGGGGGTGCTGGCGGCATTCACCTCAATTCTAGCCATACTCACAGACCTTTTCCTGGTGGAGGCTTGGGTCTGATGAAGCTCTTAAGGAACTTCGTAGCCGTTTTGGGGCTTCTTGCGATAGTTTGGGCGACTTTCCTCCTAGTCTCCTACATCCTCGCATCAACCCTCTTCCCAGCCATAGAGCAAGCTTCCCAAAACATCTTGGCCAGCATCCTGAGGGTGATCGCGGGATTGGCGACGTTTACGGCTTGGGTTTTGATCTGGTATACCTTGACGAAGATCTGGTTATACGAGGTCCTGTTAAGGGAGTAAGCGATTAAATGAGATCCTCTGATCTTATCTTAGTCTTTAAGACTTAAGAGTCGGCGGATTTTCCTTGAGTCGATGGCGCTCAAGATAGGCGTGGTCGGGGTAGGCTTTTGGGGAAGCAATCATGTAAGGGTTCTGAGAGAGCTTGAGTCGGCTGAGCTTAAGGCAGTCTGCGACATAGACCTCGGGAGGGCGAGGTATGTGGCCAAGAAGTTCGGAGTCCCAAACTATTATCGAGATCTAGATGATATGTTGAATGGGGAGGAGCTCGACGCCGTAACAATTTGCACACCATCCGTTAGCCATGCTGAGGTCGCGGTGAAGGTCTTGGAATCGGGGCTGCACGCCTTCGTCGAGAAACCCCTGGCCTCGAATCCCGATGAGTGCTTGAGGGTAATCGATACCGCTAAATCCAATAATAGATTCGTCATGACGGGTTTCATTGAGAGGTTCAATCCTGCCGTGAGCAAGGCGATCGAACTCCTGAGAGCGGGCGAGATAGGGGAGGTGATAATGTCTCATGGTAGGAGGATCGGTTGGTGGCCGCAGAGGATAGGCGATGTGGGGGTGGTGAAGGACACCGCGATACACGATATAGACCTGACCAGATACATCTTTGGAGAGGAGCCTGTCGGCGTCTATGCTAGGGGCGGAAGCCTAAGGCATAGATTTGAGGATCACATTCAAGCAATAATGACGTTTGAGGATGAGCTGAGGGTCGCCTTCATCGAGGCAAACTGGCTGACGCCGAGGAAGAAGCGTGAGATGCTCATAACCGGAAGCGAGGGCGTGATCTCGATACAGTTTCTGACCCAAGCGATCTCCCTAGAGAAGGCGGATGTCGTCATCGAGCCCATCATAAAGTGGAGGGAGCCGCTGAGAATCGAGCTGAGCCACTTTACAGAATCCTTATTGAATCATAGGAAGCCTTTGGTGGACGCTATCGATGGGGCGAAGGCCGTCATAATAGCCGAAGCCATCCTAGAGTCCATGAGGAGGAGTAAGCCCGTGGAGATAGATTTTGAGAGATTCGGCCTATAGCGGGAACATTTTAATTAACCTCCTCTCCATATAATGTGATGGAGGCTATGAAGATGAGGGAGTCATGGGAGCTATGCGATGACCTCGACTTACCCATCTGAGCCAGTCGTTTCCTAAAGAAATATCTTGAGAAGCATCCACGCGGCCGCCGCAACCAATATCGTTGAGAAAGCCTTTCTCAAAGTCCTCTCATTTAGCCTTACGTGAAATCTAGATCCTATCTGAGCTCCAACGACCACCGCGAATGTGTTCGTCCCCATCGCTATCCTGATGGGAACTCCTCCGAATAAAACGCATATGGGTATGATTAATCCTCCTCCTGAGATTCCGACCATCCCCGCCGTGAATGCCGCCGCAGCTACTGGAAGTGTGATATAAAGCATATTTATGTAATAGGTGTTGTCTCCAAGTTTCCTCGCCCACACCCCAAATCTACCCTTAACGGGCTTGACAGAAACCCCCCTGTAGATGAAATACGCTGAGATTAGTAAGAATGTTGAGAACGATGCCTTTAGAAGATATGCCGGAATCCTATATGAGAGGAAACCTCCTAGGAATGAACATGCTCCAACAGTCAAGCCCAGAGCCAATGCCAGTTGCCAATCGACAAGTCTATGCTTCCCATGATACACTATTATCATCGAAAGACCTTGCAACATTATCAGGAAGAGACTTATCCCAGCGCATGTATAATATGTCAGGGATAGGATGGTCAACATTATCGGCAGATAGAACTCTCCGCCACCCCTACCAAACATCGAGAAAATCAAGGATGTTGCAAAGACCGCCGAAGCCGCTACGGCAATAGACCAGGGCTCCATTCCGATCTCCCTCGTTTAATGGCTTAAATAAATATTTTCAATGCTAAAATTTCACCTAACGCTGTTAACCTCTATGCGAGAATCCCTTGATTGCGATTATCTTACTCATTCTCGCGACGCCTTTGCCAACGATATTGGAGGTTACCCTTAATTATCTCCGGTCAAGCTAATTTAGGCTGATCGAGGATGAGGGAGCTTAGGAGTATTTGGTGGAGTAAGGGGAGTGTGGTGATAATCGATCAAAGACTTCTCCCGAGGAAGCTCAAGTATCTCAGGATAAGAACCGCTAGGGAGATGGCGAGGGCGATCAAGGATATGGCGATTAGGGGGGCTCCGGCCATAGGCGTCGCCGCGGCCATGGGTCTGGCCCTAACGGCATATAGATGTAGGGCTAGGAGTAGGGAAGCTTTCTTGGAGAGGCTTAAGAGGTCCGCCGAGATCTTGAGGGCGACGAGGCCGACCGCCGTCAACCTCTTCTGGGCCATCGAGAGAGTAATGGGGGTCGCCGAGAGATCTGAGACCGTCGAGGAGATTAGGAGGAACGTGGTTAACGAGGCCTTGAGGATGGCTGAGGAGGATGTCGAGACGAATAAGGAGCTTGGGAGAAATGGGGCAAAGCTCATCAAGGATGGAGACAGGATTCTAACCCACTGTAATGCTGGAGCCTTAGCGACGGTTGGATACGGAACAGCTCTGGGGGTGATTAGGGCGGCGGTTGAGCAAGGAAAGGATGTGATGGTCTACGCCTGCGAGACTAGGCCTAGGCTTCAGGGTGCGAGGCTAACCGTTTGGGAGCTCATGAGAGACGGGATAAAGGTTAAGCTGATAACCGATAACATGGCGGCGTTCCTGATGCAGCGTGGTGAGGTGGATGAGGTGATCGTCGGAGCTGATAGGATAATCGCGAAGACCGGCCATGTGATAAATAAGATCGGAACCCTAAGCCACGCGATCGCGGCAAAATTCTACAACATACCATTCTATGTCGCCGCCCCATTCTCAAGCATAGACTTCGAACATAGCCTCAACGAGGTCGTGATCGAGGAGAGGGATCCACGCGAGGTACTCTATATTGGAGGGGAGAGGATAGCGCCTAGGGGTGCCGGGGTCTGGAATCCGGCATTCGACATAACCCCGCCTGAACTCGTCTCCGGAATAATAACGGAGCGAGGAGTCTATAGGCCTGAGGAGCTTAGAGGACTAGGTTCAGGAGTAGGAGGAAGAGGAGGGTGATGCATCCAATTCCAAGCGCCTTGAGCCCAGAGAATAGTAAACTTCTACCCGCAACCTTTCCAAGAAATACTCCGAGGGTGAAGAGCAGGGATAGGGAGATTATCAAAGATGAATAGAATGCGGCAACCTCGGATAGATATCCAGCCACGGTTAAGAAATATGGCGCGACCGCTAGAAGCCCGGCGAAGATGGCGGCGGCGGAATCTACTAAGGCCGAGACCACGGCGGCCTCCCTATGAGCCTTTACGAGAACTGTTCCCTCAAGATTCGTTAGCATGGCGTCTTGAAGCTCCTTGATCTTCCTCTCCTGCTCAGCCATCTCAGTCATGTAGGTGCCGCTGGCCCCCGAGATCCCCATAGCTATCAATGCGCCTACACTTGCCGCAACTATCTGCCCGGCTTCAGCGGATCCGAGTAGCTTTGAGCCCAAGATTATTCCGAGGATCGTTATGAGCCCATCGAATGCATTCATGACAGCATATCTTCTAGGGTATTCCGCGGAGTTCGAGTATCTTAAGGTTCGCTTAAGCCTCTTGAACATCCTCATCCCTCAACCAAGACCTCATCGACGCTGTGGATCGCCGCCCCAAGCCTCTTCACGACCGATTGGAGTTCGTCGAAGTCTATGTCCTTGCCCTCGACCGTGAGCCTGATGCTATCGGTCTCCGCGTCGACCTCCACAACCAAGCCGTTCACCTTTTTAACCCCCCTAACCTTTGAGATCTCCCTACAGAACTCGACGAGGAGATTACATGCTAAAATCGGCGGCGGTTCCCTAGCCTGGTAGGGGGCAGGCCTGCTAAGCCTGTGGCCCATTGGGCCTCGCGGGTTCAAATCCCGCCCGCCGCGAATAACCTTTCCCTTTAATCTTTGGCGGGAGACCATGATCAGGGGAGGGCATTTCACGTCGCTGAGACTGGTCTAGGAGCCCATAATGGTTTTATAATCCCGACGGCTAAAATAACGATAGCCGGCGTAGCTCAGTCTGGGAGAGCGGCGGGCTGTTAAAGATCATAGATCTTGCAGTAACCCGTCGGTCGGAGGTTCAAATCCTCCCGCCGGCGAACTTATATATGATGAGGGGGTTGAGCTTATCCTCCCGCCAACCGACGGCATGAAAATCTTTTTACTCAAGAGTAAGTATTTACAGATTGTGGGATAGGTGATTCGGGTTTCTGTGGATGAGTTGAGGCGTACCAAGCCTCTCATCTGCTATAATATGATCTACGATCCAGATGCGGATTTTAAGATGATCTTACTGAGAGATATGATCTACGATCCAGATAATGTTGGGAAAGTTCTTCGAGTGATTCGTGGCTGCGGCGGGAGACTCAGATTGATGCCTCTATCTAACCCCTTGGGCCGAATGGTTGATATGGCCTTTATCTTCGAATGTCCCGATGGGGTTGAGGAGGTCATCGCCAGAAGGATAGAGGAGCTTGGAATATGTAGGGAGGTTGAGATAATAGGGCTTCTGGACAGGAGGATTGTGATAAGCCCATTCTTCCCGATAATCTGTAACGGCAGAAGGGCGGTGATAATGCCCGAGATACTTTATGGGAATTTGTTCGAGGGAATGAGGACGAGATTTAAACCTGCTTTAACCGAGATATTCCTCTATCAGCTCGGAGTCCAGGCAGGGGCGAGCCTCGCCGAACTTCTGAAAGACGCTCTAGAAGGATGTAGGGATGATCCCATCGGCGCCTTGAGGATGCTATTCCATTTTGGGAGGGCCTTCGGCTATAACATACTGGACAAGTTTGAGATATTAGATGATAAGATCGTTTTAGAGGTTTCGGATGGATGGGAGGCTAAAGCGCTCAAGAAGAGATACACGTCTCCGCAGTGCCATCTAACCAGGGGGTTGATCGAGGGATTCCTGAAGAAGGTGACTGGAGGGAAATGGGATGTTGAGGAGGTGGAGTGTGTGGCCATGGGATCCGAGAGCTGCAAATTCATAGTCAGGAAAAGCGAGTAACGTAATGTGCAAAGCCGATACGCTTACCCGGCGTTCCTTCGAGAGGCGTTAGTTGAGAACGTATTCCAAACTAGGGGTCGAGGAAATGTTATTATCTTAGCTTGAGGGATCAGATCTTGGAGTAGGGTGCGGTATGGGCACCGCCTATCAAAGGCTGGTGCGAAAATTAACGATAGAAAACCTGTGGCTATACGTGATGAGCATCTTGAAGAAGGAGCCCCTCTATGGGTATGAGATCGGGGAGAAGATAGGGAAGAACTTCGGATTTAAGCCGGGGAAGGTGACCTGCTACATGGTACTTTATAAGCTCAAATCCGAGGGCCTCATCACGACCAAGACCGTTCCCGGGAACAGCGGAGGCCCCCAGAGAAAATATTACGTAATAACTCCTGAAGGCGAAAAAGCTTTGGAAAAAGCGAAAACATTTTTAAGAAAACTGTATCAGGAGCTTTGATTTCTAATGAGTTGACTATTTTATGGATGTGAAATAGTTAATACCAAGCAAGACGAATAAAGATTGATATGTCCAAGGTAAAAGTTGCGATTATAGGGGTTGGAAACTGTGCTTCAGCGCTGGTTCAGGGGGTCTACCACTATAGAGACGCCGATGAGAACGAGTTTATACCCGGGCTTATGCACGTGAGGCTTGGCCCATACCACATCAGCGATATAGAGTTTGTCGCGGCCTTCGACATAGACAAGAATAAGGTGGGGAAGGATCTCTCTGAGGCGATCTTCGCTCCACCGAACTGCACCAGAAAATTTGCCGACGTGCCGAAGCTCGGCGTGGAGGTGATGAGGGGGATGACCCACGACAGCATCGGAAAATACTTGCATGGAGTGATCGAGAAACATCCATCACCAACCGTTGACGTCGCCGACGTCCTGAAGAGCACGGGCGCAGACGTCGTGGTAAACTTCTTACCTGTTGGAAGCGAGTCAGCGACGAAGTGGTATGTGGAGCAGGTGCTGGAGGCTGGGGCAGCGCTGGTCAACGGAATCCCCGTCTTCATAGCGAGAGAGCCTAGGTGGCAGCAAATCTTCGAGAAACGTGGAGTACCCTTGATCGGAGACGACGTCAAGAGCCAGGTCGGGGCAACGATCCTCCATAGAACGCTGGTAAAGCTGTTCGTGGATAGGGGCGTTAAGATCGAGAGAAGTTATCAGCTTAACTTCGGGGGAAACACGGACTTCCTGAACATGCTCGAGCGTGAGAGATTGACTTCCAAGAAGATCTCGAAGACCACGGCGGTCACAAGCCTAATACCATACGACATCGGCGAGGGGAACATACACATAGGGCCGAGCGATTATGTCCCATGGCTGAAGGATAGGAAGTGGGCCTACATCAGGATCGAGGGAACCGCTTTCGGAGGCTGCCCGCTAACCGTTGAAGCCAAGCTGGAGGTATGGGATAGCCCGAACTCCGCCGGGGTTGTGATCGACGCGTTAAGGTGCGCGAAGATAGGGAAGGATCGGGGAATAGGAGGTGTGTTGATAAGCCCCTCAGCCTACTTCATGAAGAGCCCGCCGATACAGTATCCGGATGATGTCGCTAAGCGCATGCTCGAGGAATTCATTCAAGGGAAGAGGGAAAGATAATCTTTGAACGTAACTAAGTTGCAAAGATGCCCTGCCGATAGCCACTAACGGCCCATTTCATGCAATAAGCTAGATTGTATTCTATTGAATTGATCGGCCTGTTAGGTTCCGCTGTGGGTTAACTTCTTGGCTAATCTATCGATCAATCTGTCATAGAGGCTCGCGAAGACGTGATAGGCCCTCCTTCCAATCCTGTAGAGAGTTATGAAGAAGAAGACGGCGGCCACGGTCATCACCGTCTTGGAGAGGACGTCTCCTATCAGCGAGATCCTCGCGAGGTCGGCGGCGTAAATCCAAGTTATCAGGCTTAGAATGGCGTATATGAGATCTATGAACAGCCTCTTGAAGGTCTCCTTGGTCACTCCAACTCTAGTAGCGATCCCCACGGCAACTATGTCCGCCAGCTTCTTAATCGACAATAAAATCGCGTACCCGAAGTAGATTATCAAGCTTGTTTCGATTACTATGAATACGTCGCTTGACGTGAGTGCGGCGTCCTTTAAGCTTATTAGGGTGAAGCCCGATAGGATGGGTTCAACAAGCCTCAAAACCAGTAATGCTATGATCAATCTCAGCAACTTTCCCACCAATTCCGAAATGGTTTGCTTCGCAATGCTCTTCTGCGGCGGAATCTCGGGCCATGGGGTCCCCGCGGCCCTCATCGGGGGATGAAGATCCCCTTTCATCGCCCTTCTTGCAACATATATGCCCGCAATATAATACGCGAATGGTACGAAGGCTATATAGTATAATGCGAGCTCGGGAAATCCCAATATGGCCGTTAAGAAGATCGCGAAGAGCCTAACATCGCGCGTAACCGGAATGTTCCGGATCGCGTCTGGAGCAACTCCCGCCGATTTTAAGAGGTGGGTGACGTAGCTCACGAGGATGGTGTTGGCCGACGCGAGGATGACTATTAAGGCCATAAACGCATTCAGAGGCCATAAAGCTAGTGATAATCCCAAGATTATTGATAGGTCGGCTAATCTGTCGAGGAGGGAGTCCAGCAGACCCCCGAACTCCGAGCTTCTCTTAAAGAGCCTAGCCAATTCGCCGTCCATTCCATCAATTATCGATGAAATCTGGACAAGTATTCCGCCGATAAAAAACCATCGAATGGCGAGGAAGATGCCGCCGGCCAAGGCGATGAGGAAGGATAATGCCGAGATCACGTTAGGGCTTACGAACATTCTCTTCCTGTAAAGTATAAGGGAGAACGTTGAAGAAATAGGTCTATTCAGGTATCTTGATATTAGGCCATCGGTGGGTTTAACGAGCTCCCCCTTCAAGATCCTCCAATAAATTTCGCGAGCTTCCTCAAGATCTTGAAGAGTATCGACATCCTTCCAAGGAAATCCCGTCACATCCACGAAGGCTACCTGACCTTCAGCTGCGGCCAGGTTTAATGCATCTTTTATCTTGGCGTTCGGTCCCTTCTGCTTTAAGGCTTTCTGAATATATTTTCGAGCCGATTTGTTGCAGAAGATCACCCCGGTATCTATTCCATAGATGGGTGGTAGCGATTTACCAACTTCCACCACCTTTCCGCCGCTTCCATCGTCAAGCTTCAACTTCAATCCTTCCTCGGCGCTGGCGAGGCTCGGCTCTCTATCCAAACAAACCAGGAATGCCTCTTCTACAGAGTTTATCCTGTTTAAGACTGCCTTTAGGAGATCGCGCGTAAAGATGTGATCGGACATCAAGACAAGAAATCTATCTTTGATCTCCTCCGCGGCCAAGCCCATGCTATAGAGATTCTCAAATTCTTCCAGCTCCGTCTCCAAAATCTCAACTTTATCTCCAAATCTCTCACGAAGAGTCTGAGCGTATTCCGGTCTCGTGACTATGAATATCTTAGTGATGTTGAGGCTTTCAAGCCTCTCTATTATGAAGTCTAGGATCGTGACGCCTGGTTCCAACTCCATCATGAATTTAGGGGCTTGATCCGAGTAAGGCTTCAGCCTTGTGGCCTTTCCAGCTGCGAGGATAGCCGCGGGAATGTTTATAGCCATAATCCGGCTAAAGAAGCTCTTCTCAAGATATAAATTTTTAAGTGCGATCGAAAAAGCGGCTCCTCATCGAAATAAACTTCTTTTCTTTTCAAGATTCTCCACGCTCCGGCTCAATAAAATTATATCGTATTCATTTACGCTTAAGCATCGAGAATCGGGGATGCTCTTCATCCTCTACACCACCGGACGATGCAACCTTCGCTGCAGATACTGCGGGGGAAGTTTCGATGAATCCGTAGTTCCATGGCAGGTTAAATATTCTGTAAGAGACTTGAAGAAAATTGTGGGACGGGAAGATGATGTGGCATTCTATGGCGGTGAACCCCTGCTAAACGTGGGCTTCATCGAGGAGGTGATGGCCGAACTCAATCCCTCCCACTATATCCTCCAGACGAACGGCATCCTCCTCGATAAACTCGACCCCGAGTTGGCTAGGAGGTTTGACGCGATTCTGGTGTCCATCGACGGGCCCAGATGGCTCACCGACCTGAACAGGGGGAGAGGCGTATATGATACCGTGATCAGAAATGTTAAGCGGCTTAGGGAGATGGGGTATGAGGGCGACCTCGTGGCGAGGATGACGATCACGGAGGAATCGGAAATACTTCGGGATGTATGCCACCTCCTAAACCTCGGGCTATTTGATCATATCCACTGGCAACTAAGCTTCGTCTGGGTTGAGCCCTGGCGCGACCTCTGGGGCTGGATTAGGGGAAGCTATGAACCCGGCCTCAGAAAGCTCCTGGATCGATGGATCGAGAAGCTGAGAGATGGAGTTGTGGAGGGGATCGCCCCCTTCCAGGGAATCCTCACGAGGATTCTAAGCGGCGGAGTTAAGCCCCCGTGCGGCTCAGGAGTCGATTCATTCACGGTGGTAAGTGATGGGAGGATTATATCATGCCCCATAGCTGTGAGGGAATCCTGGGCTCATGTCGGGAGGCTTGAGGAGTTGGATAGGGGGAAGATTAAGAACTATAAGCCACCGATAGGCGAGCCATGCACCTCATGCAGGTATTTCGAGATCTGCGGGGGGAGATGTCTCTACACCCACGTGGAGAGGCTTTGGGGCGATGAGGGGATGCGGGCGATCTGCGAGGTATCGAGGTTCATCATAGACTTAATCTTGGGGAAGATGCCCGTGATCGAGAGGCTCTTAGATGAGGGGATAGTAGCCGAAGAGCAGCTGACCTACCCAAAATATAACAATACCATTGAGATAATGCCGTAAAGCCGCTTAGAATATTCTTAAACGGATCACATGGATTGGCAGGGAGATCTGAAGCCATCAAAATATATAAGACCCCAAATGGAAAGAATTCCACAGGGCCCGTAGCTCAGCCTGGTTGGAGCGTCCGGCTGATAACCGGGAGGTCGTGGGTTCAAATCCCACCGGGCCCACCACATAAGAATGGAGATCCCATCGGCCAGATGGATAACTTTGTCATTACTCCCGTCACCATTCCGGAGAGGTTAAAGATGGAGTGGGTTATGATCGCCGGGATCAGGGAGTCTGTGGATATCTTGAAGTGGCCAGCGATCACCCCCAGGATAAGAGCTCCGGCGAATATCAAGAACCTTGTCAGCGAGATCTCCGAATAAGCGGTAAAAGCCGGTAGATGGACTAAAGCGAAGATTATCGATGAGACCATGATCGACGGCCACCTGCTGATACATCTCATCAAGCAGCCTAACAGCAGCCCCCTGAATAGGAGTTCCTCGCCTATCGGAGCCAAGATCAAGGTCATGGGAATCAGTAATTGAATATCGGCTTGGATTTGCTTTGATGTTGATGCTAGGATATTTATGAGATAGGTGGTTGGCAACGACGAGATAAATGAGATCGCAACAACTCTAGATATGGATTTAATGGGCGGCGATCTAAAGCCCATCAGATCCCTATATTCATCTCTGAATAATATGATCGCCGTCAACATGCTTAGGATCGTGAATGACGTCTGGATCGAGGCCATCGCGGATACGAGTCCGCCGACCTGACCAGCTATCCCGCCTATTAGGTTGCTGGATAAGAATATGATGATCCAGATGCCGATCGCCTTGAATGTACATGAGATCCTCGATCTAGCGTCGAGAGACACCCTTATATCACCTATGAACCTTTTTGGATCATTCTCCACCTATAAACGACTTCACAGTTCTTTCAAGCCTCTCCTCACTCTCATGGATCTTCCCAAATACCTCTTGAAAGACTCTCCTCCTCTCACCGAGGATCCTCCATCTATCCTTAATCATTTTGGAGATCTCACCCGGATTAGGCGACCCGAGGGTTCTCCTCCTCGCAACGGCCATCAACGGGTCTTTGACGACTTCGAGGACTTCCTCCGGAACATCCACATCTCTGCCGAGGACTCTCCTCGAAACCTCTCTAATCATCTCCAGGTCTAGGTCTTTTATCTCCACCCCTTCGTCCACAAGCCTCCTAACGATTTCGCCGACTATCATGTGAGCCTCTCTGACCGATATCCCTAGATGCTTTACCATGCTCTCGGCCAGATCTATCGCTGGGGCATAACTTCCCGAGATAATCTCATATATCCTCCCGGCCTCAAACCTCGCCTCCTTCACGACCTTAGAGAATATCCTGAGAATTGTCTGAACCTCCTTTAAAGCCTCGAAAATCAGCCTTTTCTGGTCTTGGAGGTCTCGATTATATCCGGTTGGAACCCCTTTGAGCTCCATTAGGGAGGCCGTGAGCAGCCCGCAGACCCTTCCAGCCCTAGCTCTCACAAGCTCAAGTACGCATGGATTCTTCTTATGGGGCATTATGCTGGATGGTGATGCGAGCTTGTCTGGAAGCTCGACGTATCCGAACTCGCTTGAAGACCATATTATGAGATCCTCTGAGATCCTGCTTAGAAAGGTTGCCAGGATCGATGCGATCGAGAGGGACTCCAGCGCGAAATCCCTTGAACTTACAGCGTCTATAGAGTTCTCGACAACCCCGTCGAAGCCTAGGAGCTCGGCAACCCTAGACCTGTCTAAGGGTAAGCTTGATCCGCCTATCGCGGATGCTCCGAGCGGAGACTTATTTACTCTCCTGTAACACTCCTCCAATCTCTCAAGATCTCTGTAGAGATGATCGAATAATGCGAGTAGATAGTGTGGTAGGCTCCCGATCTGAGCGTGCTGGAGATGGGTGTATAGCATTAGTGGGGTATCTTTCTCCTCCTCGGCTCTGATCAAGATCGCCTCCATCAGGTTGAGGAGTTCGCTCCATAGCTCGAGTAGGTATCTTCTCGTCCTAAGCCTTATGTCGAGGGCGACCTGGTCGTTCCTAGATCTCCCGGTGTGGAGTTTTCCGCCAACCTCCACGCCGATCATCTCTATCAACCGCGCCTCGATGAATTCATGAACGTCCTCGAACTCTCCGGCCTTGAGATCTATATCTCCTCCAAGCCACTCACCCTTAATCTCCTCAAGGGCTCTCAGGATCTTCTCAAGATCTGCGCGGCTTATTATCCCCTGCTCATACAGCATTATCGCGTGGGCTTCGCTCCCCAAAATATCCTCTAGAAAGATCTCCGAGTCGTCTTTAAGGGATGATAGGAATCTTGCGGCCTCCTCATCTAAAGGCTCACCGAGCCTCGAACGATAGATTCCGGATCCCAAGCCAGCCCCCAACCAAACCTAAGGTCGCACTAATTAATCATTACTCGGTTGATCGACGAGGTGAGGGGTAGTGGATTCATGGTCCCCGGTGGCAACTAACTTTTAGGCTGAGCATGAAGTCCACACGCTGATACCATGGTTATCAAGGGGTTGGCGCGGAGTCGAGAGCTTACTCCACGTGATGAAGGCGTCTCGAGAGATTCCCCGAAGGGCTGCTTTGAAGATCTGAGGCTCGCCGCCTCAACGCACGGCATTCAGAAGAGAGTGGATGAAGTGGTGTGTTGGGCCGGGGGCTTGATGCCCCTCGTTTATGGACCGGGCGGGATTTGAACCTTATCGGCCATCCCTTCGGGGATTGGCTCGCGACCTCCCGCGTGCGAGGCGGGCGATCTCCCACTGATCTACCGGCCCGGCTTAAGGTCGTTGCGGGCTTCTCTTAAATTTTTCCTACTTTAAGAGCTTCTTGGGCTTTATCCAGCTATATTTCCTCCACTTCTTGGTTTCGCCGAAGCCGCAGTGGGCGCATCTACCCTTCGATAGGTTGAATGAGTGGCGGCCACACCTCCTACACCTTATATGGACGACTTTATTCCTCTTCCCGAAGGAGGGCGTCCCCTTGGTCATGGAGATCGCTCCCTAATCGTCGGAGAGACCATTATGACGTTATCCCCTCTAACGACTATCACTCCAAGCCTCCTCTGAATCGAGTTGTCGGCGCTCAGCTCCTCGGCCTGCTCCAAGACCAGGTTCATGTGTTGATCATATCCTTGAAGGATCCCCCTAAGCATTCTCCCGCTCCTCAACCTCACGAGCACCGTGTTTCCAAGACTCTCCGAGAGTATTTTCAAGGATATGTCGCTCGGCAAGCTCCTCCCTCCAACCGTGAGAATTGTTCTGCATCGGCAATATTAATCTTTACACCTCTATCCATAATTCCCGAGTAGTTCGCCGAATATCTCCGGAGACTGATGGGCTTCGCCGGGGGGAGCTATCTTTTTCTTAAAGAATGTAGAGACAGCCGTCGATGACGGAGCAACAAGCTTCCCTAGATGAGCTGAGGATGTTGAGGGAGATAGAGGATGAGGTTCAGAGCATTCTAAGGAGGTCGAGGAATCCTCAAATGAGGATGGGTGAGAGAATACATTACTTCAAGCTGAATGGCCTCAATAAGTTTGACGACGTCTGGAAGGCGGTCGAGAAGATGGATGCGATCCTCATATCCCTCGACGGCCTCGGCCTCAACGATCTAAGGAGGTTCGTAATGGAGCTTAAAAGGAGGGTTTCGGATGGAAGCATATATCTGATCAGGTGGCCAATATTGTTGATCCTGCCAAGACACATGAAGCTCGTCGTCCATAGCTAGGTGTAGGTCGCGAGGGTTATAGACTCTAGATTTTGAGGTGCGTAGATCCTCGTTGATGGGAGTATTTTTGAAGCGCTTCTCGCCAGGCTCATAACAGCCTCATACTCTCCATGGACGAGTATCAGGTTTCTCGGTTTAGGCTGAAACGCCTTAAGGTATCCTAATAGCTGTTGTCGGCTTGAGTGGCCTGAGAATCCATCCACCTTAACTATCTTAAGCTTGACGTTCACGAGCTCGGTCTTACCCCCCTCGCCCACTAGGTGGAACTCCCTCACCCCCTTCAACAGCTTTCTCCCGAGCGTCCCCTCAACCTGGTAGCTCACGAAGATGAGGATGTTCCTATCATCTGGGGCGAATTCCCTCAAGTATGTTAGGATTGGGCCTCCCTCAAGCATCCCGGATGTGGCCATGATTATCGCGGGCTCGCGCATGTTCAAAACCTCCTCTCTATGCTGAGCGCTTTTTATGGGTGTGAAGTACTCGCTCATGAAGACGTTTCCAAGCTCATCGATCTTCCCCCTGATCTCCCTTCCAAGATAATCTGGATAGGCCGCGTGTATGGCCGTCGCCTCAACGACCAATCCATCCAAGAACACAGGAACCTCGGGTATCTCTCCGGAGGCGAATAGATGGTTTAGAACGAGCATGATCTCCTGAGCCCTCCCAACGGCTGGAACGGGTATCAAGACCTTTCCACCATCCTCCAGCGTCTTCTTAACGTATTCCGCGAGAGTTCGCTCGCTCTCCTGCCTAGTGAATGGGACCGGCGTCGCCCCATAGGTGCTCTCCATAATCAGGGTCTCGGCCCTCGGAAACCTGTAAACGCTTGCATCAAGGGTTCGGCTGTTCTCAAACTTGAAGTCTCCTGTGTAGATTATGTTATGGAATCCCTCGCCTATATGTAGGTGGATTATCGCCGATCCGAGGATGTGGCCTGCGTTGTAGAACGTGATCCTAACATCCGGGGTTATATTGGTCACAACGCCATATTTTAGGGGAACGGCGTGCTGGACGGCCAATCTAACATCGTTCTCACTATATGGGGCGAAGGCCCCCTCCTTTCCAACAACATTGATGAAGTCGAGCTGCTGCATAAGCATCAGTGGAAGGGTTGGCTCTGTGCAGTAGACCGGCCCCCTATACCCGTATTTGAATAGATATGGAACCATTCCCATGTGATCGAGGTGGGCGTGTGTTATCACTATCGCATCTAACTCGCTTATGAAATCCTCGACCATGTCGAATCTCGGCATCATCTCAAGATTCCTCGAGCCGCTTGGAGAGTATCCGCAGTCGAGGAGTATCTTACTCTCGCTCGTCTTTAGGAGGATCGCCGACCTCCCAACCTGCCTCCCGGATCCGAGAATAGTTATCATGGCGTCAGTCGTCTCAAAGATCTGATTCCTAAACACCTTCTCCCCAATCATCCTCAGGGCCTTAAGCCTATACTGCTGATCTCCATAGATTATCTTCTTCACGTGTTCAATGGTCTTCGTCTTCATCGGCGGACTCATCTCAAGCCTTATCACCCATCCCAACTCCGAACTTAACGACTTTAATTCATCATCTGGGGGCGGCTCGACTCCGGAGGCTATCTCAACCACGACCTCGCCCATAAGCTCATTAAAGACCAGCCCCTGAACCCCTCTAATGGCTTGTCTGATCTTTCCCTCGGCCTCCTCCTTCTCCATCCTAATGGATTCGTCGGGCCTTATCACAATCCTCTTCTTTACCAAGGTGACGAGATCCTTCGCTATCTGATCCCTACTCGAAAAGACGTTTCTACTCCTTGTATAGATCGCTATCCTCGGCCCCTCGAACTCTATCTTTGTGACCCCGGACTCGATTGGATTCACGACAGAGAAGTATCTAGCGATGTCCTGCCTAAGCCTGTCGAGCGAGAAGAGCTGTTTTGAGCTCATGAACTTGACTCGATCCTAGTAAACCGTCTTGACGAACTGGGCGTAAAGCGGCTTTTTCTCCTCATAGGTCAATTCCCTATATCTTTCACCAGCCTTGATATATGCGACATCGATACTATCCCCTGAGCCTATATCCCTTTGAATCGCGGCGGCGACGGCCTTAAACGCGAGCTTCGCCGCCTCCTCCACATCCATATCCTCCCTATATTCGCTCTCAAGGATACCATAGGCCACGGGCGACCCCGATCCTGTGGAGATTATCATCTCCTCGGTTAGGGTTCCATATAGGTCGACGTTGAACATGTGCGGCCCGGTATCATCGATTCCAGCTATGATTAACTGAGCGTAGTAGGGGAAGTATCTGGATCTGAACATGAAGTTCGCCGCGAGCCTGGCGGCCGAGGCCACGGGCATGATCCTACCCCAACACGTATAATAATATCTCATATTCGCCTTCAGGAAGTCTATCAGTGTTTGGGCGTCCGCAACCCTTCCGGCGATCGTTATTGCCGCGTAGTCGGCGAGGGGGAAGAGCTTCTTACCCTTCCTATGGGCTATGAAGTATCCGGCCGTAACCCTAGTGTCGGTGGCCAAGGCGACCCCGTTCTTCACGACCAAGCCCACGGTCGTGGTCCCGACCTTAACCCTATCTCGTGTGTTGTATCCCCTAGAAAACATGTCCACCACGCCGTCAAAGCGGCTTGGAGAACCCTCCAACCAACATATCTTCTAAACTAGGATTCATAAAAATGTTTATGGCTACTGGATAAGGCTTAATAGGTGAATATTATGTGGGGATATTGCGGTTATCCATGTCGGGCGAGGAATCCGCTGAGAAGGCTGGAGAGCTTGTCGAGGAGAGGCCGATCGTCAAGGAAGGAGATCTAATATTAGTGGATTACATCTTCAGGGTCAAGGAGAATGGCGAGCTCATAGAGACCACGATCAAGGAGGTGGCTGAGAAGGAGGGGGTTGAGGAGGGGAGATTTGAGCCCAGGCTTGTGATACCTGGGAAGGGTTTCCTCCTGAAATCGGTTGAGGAGCAGTTAATCGGGATGGCTCCGGGCGAGGAGAAGAGGTTCGAGATACCTCCTGAGAAGGCCTTCGGGCCGAGAGATCCATCCAAGGTCAAGGTCATCCCGCTTAGGAGGTTGAAGAATGTTGAGGGGCCGATAACGATAGGATCTAGGATAACGATCGACGGCAAGGAGGGCATAGTCAGGAGCATAGGATCTGGGAGGGTTCAAGTGGACTTCAACCCATACCTCGCCGGAAAGACCATCGACTGCTATGTCAAGGTCGTCAAGATCCTCTCAACAGATCATGAGAAGATTAAGGCGCTGATACATTATAGGATCCCGGACGTGGATGTTGAGAAGTTCAAGATTAGGATGAGGAGACCTGAGGTTAGGATAACGATCCCGGATGAGGCGTTCCTGTTGCCGGCGATCCAGGTGGCTAAGAGGGCTTTGGCCAGAGACTTGATGGATCACATCGAGGGAGTCGAGAAGGTGACCTACGTCGAGACCTACGTGAAGCAGGCTCCTCAGTAGAGGGTTGAGAGCTCCGCCCTAACAGATCCATCCACGAGTTCTATGACTGCGCAGAATCCATCTCTAGCCGGCCCAGCATTAACGATAACCGTCCTTCCAAGTCTGGTAACCCCTCTACCCTCGTGGGCGTGGCCGGTGCACATCAAGAGGGGTTGACGTTCCTCAACAAACTTTCTTATCGCCCTGCTTCCAATATGCTTCGATCCAGTGAAGTCGACTTCGAGGCCGTGGGGCGGGCTATGGCTTACCAAGACGAAGTCCTCTGGGAGGTCGGCGAACCCTCTCAAGATACGCTCGAACTCCTCCTCGCTGAGCTCGGTTAAAGTCCCAAACCTCCCACTTCCACCTCCGACCCCGATAAAGGCGAGATCCATGAGTTCAACGAACTTTCCATGGAGGTTTTCGGCAAGCTCGTTCCTCGGCTGCCAGCCGAGCATCTCCGGTGGATCGCAGTTTCCCGAGACGAAGAAGATCCGGGCTCCCGCCTCGGAGAGTTTATCCAAGATCTCCTCCGCGTCCTCTAGGTCTCCGAAGTGGGTTATATCGCCGGCCACGACCATCAGGTCAGGCTTAACCTCTCCGGCCTTCCTAACTATCTCCTCAACCCTCTCCAGCCTTCCATGAATATCACTAACCTGGAGAATCCTCATGGCAAGCATTAGATCATAGGATCCAAGATAAAATCCTTAACCTGAAATATTAAATCGACCCAACTAAATTAGGATCGCCAAGCCAGGTCAAAGGCGGCGGGCTTAAGAACCCATGAACGCTGGTCAGATTTGGAGACCCGCTCCCGTAGGGGTTCGCGGGTTCGAATCCCGCCCCCCGCACCATTTTCAGCATATCGAGATCTGGAAAGCTCTCAAAACCTCCCTGTTTCAATTAACGCTTCTTTTCTCTAGAGAACAACTTTAAGTTCTGGGGAAGCTTTAGCTAGGCCGCAAAAGGGAGGAACCTGAATAGGTGACCGTCTTAACCTTTCTAGCTATCCTCTGCATAATCCTTGGTTATGGTTCTTTTAGGGAGGGGAAACCTTACTTTTTGTAAGCTCGCCTTCTATGCGAGATCCTCAACATCGGTAGGATTCTCTCCTATTCGATAGTCTCCGATCCTACGCCTATACGCCTATTCTCTCTTTATCTTCCGGACGTCGCCGGCGAAAGGGGAGCTTTCCATTTCTCTGAAGGCTTCGGGTAGGCTCTTCAGCTCCTTTACGGCTTTTCTGTGGATTATAACTCGAAAACCATCCATTTCTCCCGCTCAAGCCCCTTGAGGGATACGGGCCTCTTAGCCCGCTTCCCCCGATAGTCTCTAATTCTAGAGCGTAGCTCAGATAGCTCTTCTTCGGACAACTCTTCTCTCAGAGCTCTCTCCAAAGCTTCGAGCTTCTCTCGAGTAGTTTTAGGTTCTGGTCAAAGCAGCGTAACCTAGGCTGGAGGTATATCGGACGTAATCTCCCACAGCTCGATACAGCACGTGTATCCTGTCGCCCACTTTTACGGCTCCGCAGTTGAAGACCGCGAGCAATTCCCAATCATCCCCTCGAGAAGCCAGCATAGGATTAGCCTTCAACCTCCTTAACCTGACCATCGTTCAAGCCTTAGAGGGCGT
>NJEK01000011.1 GCA_002255105.1 Candidatus Wolframiiraptor sp. EX4484-121 | reverse complement strand
GATTTCACCCTCCTCCAACCCAGTAGTCTGGCCAAATATCCCAGGCTCTCGACCTCGTCGATAACCTGCTTTACAAATCTCTCCTCGGAGCCTCTCCTCGCGAGCTCATGGAAGTGAATTATGCCGCCGACCGGCTTGAGCGCTGAGAGTGCCGCCGGTAAAGCCCTCATAGTTCCGTTAAAGTATCCCATGATGATTCTGTCTGCGACGCCTCTAAACATCTTCGGCGCTATCTCGACGCAGTCTCCCAGGATCGCTTGAACCTTATCCTCAACCTCATTCAGCTTAATGTTCTCCAACAGGTAGCCATAAGCTTCTGGATTAAGCTCTATCGAGTAGATCTTGGCTGGATTCGATAAGGTTGCTATAGGTATCGTGAATTGCCCGACTCCGGCGAACATATCTAAGATGACCTCGCCCTCCCTAGTTAACGCCGCCATCCTCAACCTCTCAAAGCTATTCCCTAGGCAGAGCATGAGCCTCGTTAGGTCGAGCTTGAAACGGTAGCCATACTCTCTATGAATTATCTCCCTCACCTCCTCTCCGGCGAGATGCTTTATTATGGGTCTCCGCTCAATTCCCGCGACGCCATAGATCCTATAGACGGCTTTAACTCGATAAAATTCTAGGAGAAGCCTCCCGATCTCTTCTTCGAGTTCGTCGAGCTCGGGTCTAAGCCTCAGCAACGCGACCCCACCCATGATCTTAGCACGAGATGGTAGGAGCTCTGGATCCACCTCCGGTAGCCTCTCCACCAAGAATTCTTTTAGCCTCAACTACCCAAAGGATAACTTAATCATTCGAAAATGAATTTATTTTGGAGGGCTTAGCCTAGAATTGGTGGATGTGGGTTGGGCGGCCCTAAGAAGCCGACTCTAAAGCAGCTTGAGAAGAGGCTTCTCAGGCAGAAGCAGCAAGCTGGAAAAACGGCTGTGGAGATGAAGGAGAAATCTGTCGCCGGGGTGATTCCGCCGAGCTTTGATGAGGTCGAGTCGTTCATCAAGACCCAACCCTACATAACTCCATACACCCTCTCCGAGAAGTTTGGGATAAGGATCTCGATCTCAAAAGATATCTTGAGGAGGCTTGCCGGACAAGGGAAGCTCAAGCTCGTCGAGGGAGATCGTAGGCTTCGGATCTATGCGCCGATCAAGGTGGCTGTAGAGGAGCATGAGAAGGAAAAGCCTAAGAAGCGGAGGAGATGATCATTCAAGCCTCGTTATCCTCACCTTAGCCCCCGGCTTTAGATCCTCAAGCCTCGAGAGATCTCCCCTCAATTCTCCAACCTTAACCATCTGAGCCGGCGGAATGGCATCTTTATAGGCTACGACTAGATATCGGCTCGGCGGCCAGTAGAGGATATCTCCGGCCTTAACACGCTTTACCTCACGTTCAGCGCCCCTCCTCAGATCTATCTGAAAGTATATTGCGTAATCCCATTTCGCGGCGGCCCCTTCGATCGGCAGCAATTTTAGGAGCTGTTGAACGGTTATCGGCGCATAGAATCTGATAAACTCTCCATCGTATTCGCCGACTCCCTCAAACATCATTCTTATCGGAATCCTGGATAAGCCTCTCATCCAACTATAGACTGGCAACGAGCCATTATAAATCTAATCCACCTCTCCTAGATAAAGCTCAGCTGGGCACGTGATCCTTGAGCCACCTTAACCATTCTCTGGGGTTCCTTGAGATGAACTCGTATGCATCTTTAATCCCCCTGATAAGCTCCTGCTCTCTCTCAGGGTCGAGTCCGCATACATTTGTGACTATGTAGTCTATGCCGCGGGGATAGATCTCCCTGGCGAAAAATTCATCCTTTTCGAATAGCCTCCCTTTTTCGTCCCTTCCTCTATAGAGGGTTGCCGCCGCGATGCTGAGGGTGGTTGACGGCGCCGGTACATGATGCTTGAAGTCTAATAAAAGCGCTCCGACAAGCCTGTCATTCCTGGAGATTTTCCGCTGAATATCTCTTCCAAGCCTGTATAATGTGTCCCCTAGAGCCTTGCTGGCAATACGCGGGATTAAGTCCTCAATATACTTCGTCATATTCTCCCGATTAAACTCCCTCGGATACTCCTTTATCAAGGCGTTGCCGGATTCCCACATAGCTGACTTAACAGCCCACCTAATATCATCTCTCTGCAAGGCTTCCCACACATACTTCATGTTTGGATCTGTTATGTATGCGAGATAGGCTGTTGAGGCGTGGGCGAGGTTATGGACGAATAGCTTTCTATCAATATATGCCTTTATGTTATCAACAAATTCTACGCCATCAACTTTCGGAGGCTCTCCTTTAAACGCCCCCTTATCCACCTGCAACTTACTGTATGCTTCCGCAAATATCAGGAGGGGGTCTCTCCTCTTCTGCTCTTCCGGCATTATCGGCACCATCTTACCTGTACACGTCTCCACCAACCCGACCATAGCATCAAGCGGATAATCGGCCGGTAAATGCTGCTTTAATCCTTCCCTAAAGATTTTGGAGGAGTTTCGCAGATTCTCACAGATCAGAATGTCGAGGGGCCCTTTCCCAGCTCTAAACCTCTTCATCAACCCCCTGGCTATGTTGCCGTAGATGTGCTTGAGGTTGTCTACCCCGACGGCCGTGGCTAAGATGTCAGCTGATGCTATCTCCTCAGCAACTTTCTCCACATCTCTTCCATGAACAGCCCTTACATTCTCCACCCAAATGGTTTGAGGATTCTCGCCCCTTATCTCTATTCTATATCGCCTCTTCTCATTAAGCGCCTTCACCAGCCTATCGTCTATATCTATGAAGACAGTCTCATATCCCGCTCTTGAGAATAGGTAGCCGACAAGCGACCGCCCTATATTCCCCGCTCCGAAGATGACTATCTTCTTCACGACCCTAACGTATTTGTGGGTTAAGTTAAACTTTACCCTTTTAAGTTCGCCTCCAGGAAGTTTCTCTCCTCCTCAGGCCCCCACCTCTCAACGTCGAACAATGGATATCTGACGTGGGGATAGATTACGCCTTTTCCATCTATCATCCTCCTCTTCACGGCCTTTATCAAAGAGATCGCCGAATCCAGTCCCCCGCACTTGGCGACGTAATTTCCGGGATCGATCAATCCCTTAGCCATCATATCTAATGCCATCGCCATATCCGATGGATCGCTCCCACTCGACCCCACTATCGTTACCTCGTCATAGTGAACTCTATGGGTATCGAGTTGAACGAATTTCTTATTAGAGGGGAGTCCCCCGAAGCAGTGCACGACTCCCCTGCGCGCAACATATCTGAAGGCTTCCTCATAAGCTTCCCTCTTTCCAGCCGCAATTATCACGTCATCTGCACCCCTTCCACCGGTCTCCTCCTTTATCACCTTCTCCAGATTATCGGATAGGGTGCATATCAAGGATATTCCAAGCTTTCTGCTCCTCTCCGCCAAAACCCTCCTAATCCTATTGATCCGCCTCTCATGATGGCCCGACACTATTACCTTTTTCGGGCCAAAGCTCATCGCGACATCAGCATTAATGAGACCCATAGGTCCATCACCTATGATCAGGGTTACCCCGCCCTTCTTGGGACCTATCTCAACACGCATCTTGGAGGTTTTATCATCTTTCGAGATGTGAACCATTCTGCGTTGAGCTGCTATGACGCATGAAATAGGCTCAGCTAACGCGACTGCAAAGTATGGGATGTTTTCGTCAGGAACGGGGATTAAGCATCCCGTGTTAATGACCTCCTCCATGATCAAGACGTATTCTGAGAACAGGCCTGGAAGCGTGTAACCCACGGCTATCTTCTGTATCTTATCAGGATCCCTATACCTCTCCCTGTAATTGTATGGTTTTGTTGGAACGGCCGGCTGGACAGCGAATCTCTGCCCAACCTTGTATTTGTCTCTTAGATTCTTTCCAACCTTAACGATCGTTATCGACCCCTCATGTCCTAAGATTATAGGATATTTCGAAAGATCCCATCCATACAAGAATGGATGATTTGGACCTTGGTCGATTATCTTGTTATCTGAGGCGCATGCGGCAACAGCGTCAACCCTCGCCAATAATTGATTATCGCCGCATTCCGGAACGTCGACGATCTCCAGCTTGAGATTTTCTTCCCCTGTGCCTGAAAGCATTAAAGCCATCATTTTATCCGGGACCTTATAGCTACCTGGCATCCCCACATCAACCTCCAACCTGTGTGATAGATATGCCATTCCATTATTAAATATTGTTTTCATTTCTACAAAAATGTGGATCAAAAAATAAGGGAGGTTGTGGTTTAGGCTCTCGACAGAGCCACTCCAGATGTGAGGTCTATTATCGCTCCGCTGTATCCCCAGATGAAGGCATCTATCCCGAAGATGTCAGAGAACTCCTTCCTCATGACCAAGATGTTATGGCAGAACAATCTTACAGTATCTCCCACGTGAAATTCGTCAGCAACGTCGCTCCAGGTCACCTCTCCTCCTCCAGCCTTAATCCATTTCCCGCGAGTCGATGCGATCACTTTACGACCATCTCTTTCAAGGATCATGTAATTCTTCCCCTTATCCACCAGCTCTCCCCTCGGACCCATGTACGTCTTCGTATGTTTGTAGTGCGCCGCATAGATCTTCAATAGGATCGGCTTAAACATCATGACATCTCCCTGCTTTAATCCCAAACATATGTAGTGGGTTTCGTTGCCTCCGGTCATCATGCCCATGACGACGGTTGCTTCTCCCTCACTGACATAATTCATGGCATCGGTCCAATTGGTGGCTGGAATGATCTCTTTGGAGATTATTATCCACTTGCCGATGGCTGAGAGGCTTACTTCTCCGCCATCCTCCCCAACTATCGTTATTGACGAATTATTTATGGATACGATCTTGGTCTCGAGAACGTCTAAGCTTTTGACGATCTCTGAACGCTTCGCCGTTACGTTGAGATCTGCGGATGAGGCGTATGCCGATGAGGTCGCCAACATTATCGCCATGATCGCCATGACGGAGACTATCGCCACGATCTTCAGATCCTGTTTCTTAATCCTCAACGTGTTCATCGAGTAGATCATAATCCAGCTATTTTTAGAGAGGTTTGCACCAATCATCCACAATCCTTAAGTATAGCCACCAATCTGACGCGAATCCGCGTAAACTCTAAAACTCAATAGACTGCGGCTTTGTTCGATGAGGGATGGGAGGGGAACGCGTGGAGAGGGCTGGAAGGAGCATATGGATGCTTCATGAACGCGAATTCATTAGGGGATTCCTCAACGAGCTCAGCGGAGATTTCGAGGAAGCCGTCAACCAATACCTGTCAGATGCGGAGAAATGCGGGCGGATGGGCCGAAATATCTATGCATCGATCTCCTACGCATCCGCCGCCAGATGCATGAAGATCCTCGGAGAGTATGAGGGGGCTGCGGTATGCTATTTGATGGCGGCGAGAGAGCTGGGGATCTCGCTCGGCCGATGTAATGGGAGTGGGCGATTTATTCGTGAGAAAATTTCACGTTATGTGAGTGAAGCCTTGAAGCTTTTAACGAAGTCATCTAAGGGGGATTAGCCTCTTGAAGATCCTGCTCATCCTCCCTGGAACCTATCCATATAGGATTGGAGGAGTCTCAACTTGGGCGCACAGCCTGATCTCAAACCTGAAGGATCTCAAGTTCGATATCCTCAGCGTAATGGATGGGACTCATTTGACTCCGAAATTCTCGATTCCCCCCAATGTTGAGAGAGTATATCTGGTTAAGAGGGGATCGAGCCCTTTCAGAAATAACCGTTCACATGAGTTTATGAGGGATCTTAGGGAGGAATTCATACCGTCATTAAGGCTTCTGCTTAACTATCTTCTGGAGAATGGTTCATGCGAACTCGCCGCGAAGGCCGTCTCTAAACTCCGGAGATCATTCGTTAGATATGGGCAGGAGATGCTATTTAGATCTCGTGAAGTGTGGAGCTTCTTCAAGAGATATCTCTCCGGAAAGAATTGGCTGGGAGATATGAGCATATGGGAACTTAATCATTCGATACGTCTCCTAGGAGATTTCCTCAAGCCCTTGGAATTAGATTTGGGGAGATACGATGTCGTTCATTCAGCTCTGGCGGGATTCTCAGGACTCATTGGGATAGTTCAGAAACTTGAGTATGGGGCGTCGTATATCTTAACTGAGCATGCAATCTACTATAGGGAGAGGTTTTATGACATGATAGGGTGTGGAGACTCGTTTAGGAGGTTTTGGAGCATAGTCTTTAGAAGGATCTCGGAACTAAACTATTGCTGGGCCGATGAGATTATAACGGTCTCAAAATTCAATGCACGTTGGCAGAAGGAGTTAGGGGCTGATGAAAAGAGGATTAAGATAATTCCAAACGGCGTTGACGCGAATAGGTTTAAACCGATCTCGGAGATCGTCGATAGATGGGCTGTGGTCTCCGTAATTCGGATAGATCCGTTAAAGGATGTAATGAACCTGATAGAGGCCATGAGCTACGTGGCCGACGAGATCCCGGAGGCGAGATGCTACATCTACGGCCCGGTCACGGATCATAGATACATGGATTATTGTATGGCCAGAGTCAGCGATCTAAGGCTTGAAGATCACGTCAAGTTCATGGGATGTATCTCCAATCCGGAAGTGGCGTATAATAGGGGATGGGTCGTGGCTCAGCCGAGCATGAGTGAGGGGGCGCCGATCGCCGTGATCGAGGCCATGGCCTGCGGAAAGCCCGTGGTCGCCACAGAAGTTGGAGGGGTTCCGGAGATCTTGGGAGACGCCGGTATATTGGTTCCGCCCAGAAACCCGAAGGCCTTAGCACGTGGAATAATCAAAATCTTATCAGATGAGAGGCTGGCGGAAGAACTTGGATTAAGAGCTAGGATGAGAGTTTTGAGGAAGTTCACGATACAGAAAGTTGTTCGAGAATATATGGAGACCTACCGCGAGCTGATCCGGAGTCGCGCAGAGAAGCCTAGCTAAGGTTTAGGCGCTAAACCATGCCTAAAATCTCATAGCGGTAGCGATCTATCTCTTGGTCCGAGCTGAATGCTCTCAGTAAGGCCGTCAGATTATTGACCTCATAGAATCTCTCTTTGACGGGCTCGGATCTCCCGAGATCCGCCCTGAACCTCTCCTCAACCTTTATCACACCCAATTTTTTGAGGGCTTCGGCTGCCTCCGGGATCCTCCCCTCAATCTCCCCCGCCTCGCTTAGGCTTAACCCCCTAATGCTCCATAACCCCATTAAGGTATCCTTTAGCTCGCTCTCCCAGGCGGATCCATAGAGTATGTAGAGGGCTTTCAAGATGTCTACGGCCGCCCTGTAAACCGGGTCATCCCTCCTCTCGATCAAATCCCTAAGTATCTCCTCGATACCCTTACTCATGTAACTCTATTGGGCGAAGATCCTTAATTGCTTTTCCAGCTATCCGTCCCCAGCGACGCTCACATAATGATCCCGCGATTGAAGCAGAATTTAAATAGGAGGATTTTAGGAACGCAGCCGAGGGAATAGCATATATTTCATACCTTGAATCAGAGATTATCTAGAGATCTGTAGAGGCGGTTGAGATGATCTTCGAGAGATCCGCTGGAGCCGTGCTATTCTATAGGAATCTTGTGATCGAATATCTCTTACTCCGCTATGGTGCTGGACACTGGGATTTCCCGAAGGGTGAGATCGAGCCGGGCGAGGGGGAGCTGGAGACCGTCAGGCGCGAGGTTTGGGAGGAGACCGGGATAAGGGATATAGAGATAATTCCCGGGTTCAGGAAGAAAATACATTACTATTATAGGAAGTCTGGGAAGTTGGTCAAGAAGACCGTCGTCTTCTATCTCGCCAGAGCTCCGACAAAGGAGGTGACGCTCTCCTACGAGCATATCGGATATGTTTGGCTCGATTATGAGAACGCGTTAAAGAGGCTCACCTTCAGGACCGCTAGGGAGACCTTGAGAGAGGCTCATGAATTCTTGATCCATACATATAATTTGAGGCATTCATTTAAGAGATTGGATAGTTGGCGGTGAAGGGGATGGCGTCGAGAAAGCTCATCATGACACTCCTCATCACAATATTAGTGGCCTCGGCACCGATAACATTTGCCGAACGGGATCAGAAGCCAGCCGTGATAAGAGTCGTCGACCCGTTTGGAGAGCCTATGAGGGGCGTTGAGGTTCTACTCGCCAAGGATGGAGAGACCTTCAGGTTTTTGACGAACTCCACCGGATACGCGACCTTCACGAAGCTAACGCCCGGAAGATATGACGTGTCCGTGATCTTCAAGGATGTGAAGGTTTTTTCAGGGGAGCTCGATTATCCGGCTCAAAGGAAGCTTGAGGCGGTCGCCCTCCTCTCGAGGATGAATCTGAGGTTACTGAATCTCGATGGGAAGCCCGTTGAAAAGGTGGTTGTTACGCTCAGCAGCTCAACCAAGAAGTTCCATATGAGAACCTCTTCAAACGCCGATGGGATTGCGAGCTTCAAGTACATTCCATATAGTAGTCTCCCAGATATCGGAGAATATTCCCTCAAGGTCTTTAAGGGCTCGGTGACGTATTTTGAGGAAAGGCTGAACGTCTCAAAGCCATCCATTCAGATCAATCTAACCCTCCCGTTGATCACCCTGAAGGTGACGACGACGAACTTGGAGGGGGAGCCTGTTCCCAAGACCACGATCACCCTGTCCGCTGGGGGATTTAGGGAGAGTAAGCGCGCCCTAAATGGTTCAGCCATCTTCGAGAACATCCCATCCTCGGACCTTAAAGACGTCGGGAAATATAGATTCAACATAACTCTGCGGACGAGGGTGGGGGAGATTCCGATCCACTTCGAGGAGCGGGAGCTATTGTCCAGCGGGCAGCTATACATAGTCATGGACTTGGCGAGGCTCTACGTGAAGGTCCTTGATGAGGATGGCGCCCCGGTCAGGGGAGTCAGGGTCTGGCTCAGCAACAGGCTCGCCGAGAACTTCACCTCAGCCGTAACGGATTCGAGGGGTGTGGCGGAGTTCGATAACGTGCCTCTGAGCGGCGGAAAGACGAAGGCTGGAAAATATGTTGTAAGGGTTCTCAAGGCCGGGAGGGTCGTCGGCGAGGGGGCGGTCAAGGTCTCGAAGCCTAGGCAGGAGCTGAGGGTCACGGTCGCTAGGATGAGGGTGAGGCTCAGCCTAACCGACTATGAGGACAAGCCGTTAAGCGGATACTTCGTGAGCTTGACCGACAGGGAGACGGGTGAGAGATTCAATGCGACGACCGGAGCCGATGGATCCGCGTCGATTAAGCTCTTCTTCGGGGATTATTGGGTGGAGGTCTCGAAGGACGGATACCTCGTCTATAGGGGATCTGCGGAGGTCTCGAATAGCTCATTCAAGCTTAGGGTGGAGTCCGTTAACTTCCCATACCTACTAATAGTCAAGGACTGTTTTGGAAAACCGATTGGATCCGGAAGCCTCAGGGTTAGAGCCGGAGATGAGGTGATCCACGAGTCCGCCCTAACCGGTCAGCCCATAAAGCTGAGGTTGCCCCGGCCAACGCCCCTCTACATAGACATCTATGCGGATGATGGTAAACTCGTCCAGAGGAGTAGGGTCTCGGCCGGAAAACCCGGGCAAGCGGAGATCATATTACACGACTACATCTATTTGAACGGCTTGATCCCTCTTGAGACGCTCGGCCTCGCGATCTCGGCCATAGTGTTGGCGGCCTTTCTCGGAGCTTCGGGGCTCATCATCTATAGACGCGGATTTGGGAGAAAATCCTAATAATTCGGCTTCATTTATCTTCTATGGAGCCGCCTTTGAGGCGTGAGGGGATTGGTGAGAAGGGGGCCGAATGGAAGCTGAGTAGGGAGCCGACTGAGATCTGCAATCCACTCTGCAGATACTTTAGATGTGCTAGGAGGGCTCTAAACTTCAGGAGGAATCCGCCTTGGTGCAACTGGGTCAACGCCCCATGCACCGGCTATAAGTGCCCCTACGCCCAATGCATTCAGGTGAAGATGCTCCCGGATGGCAGATGCGGATTATTCGTTAGGAGGAAGACTAAGGAGAGCTTCGAGGTCTTGAAGAGCCCGTTCAAGGCCGAGACCATCGACAAGGTTAGGAAGAAGCTGGATAAATTCGGATTATAGACGCTTGAGATGACGCTCAGGAAGCTTGGTAGGGACTTCTATGAGAGATGGGTTGTCAACGTAGCAAGGGATCTCCTAGGGAAGCTACTCGTCAGACGCATCGACGGCAAAGTCCTAGTGGGCAGGATAGTCGAGGTGGAGGCTTATCGGGGATCCGATGATCCCGCGAGCCACGCATATCGGGGGAAGACCGAGAGGAATAAGGTCATGTTCGATAGAGGGGGGTTGGCGTACATCTATCTAGCCTATGGGATTCATAGATTATTGAACGTAACGGCCGAGCCTCCCGGGAAACCCGCCGCAGTCCTAATCAGGGCGCTCGAGCCCCTTGGTGGAATCGAGGTGATGATGGGGCTTAGGGGTACGTCTGATCTAAGGGCATTAACGAGCGGCCCCGGAAGATTGACCGAGGCTCTCAAGATAGGTCTTGAACTCAACGGTTTAGATCTGACGAGCTCGGATGAGCTCTTCATCGCCGACGACGGGTTCAGGGGTTTTGAGGTGGGTTCGAGCCCGAGGATCGGGGTGAGGGATAGGAGGAAGTGGAGGTTCTATATCAGGGGGAGCAGATTCCTCTCGAGACCCGAGAAATCAAGTTAAAATAAGATCCACCTTGGTTTAATGGAGGATGAGGCGGAGTCAGGAGTTTAGGCCGAAGATCGAGGAGAAGCGATGGGATCCGAATTGGGAGGAGGAGATCTATGAGAGGTGGATGGAGGAGGGGATCTACAGGTTTAGGCTTAGATCTAAGAAGCCCAAGTTCGTCATAGACACGCCTCCACCCTACCCATCCGGCAGGCCATGGCACATCGGAGCGGCGGCCCACTACTCCCAGATAGATATGATCGCTAGGACGAGTAGGATGCTCGGATACGAGGTGTATTTCCCGATAGGGATAGATAGGAATGGGCTGCCGGTCGAGCTCTACACCGAGAAGATGTACGGGGTCTCGATCAGGGAGGTTTCGAGGGAGAGGTTCATCGAGCTATGTAGCCACGCCCTAGACGACCTCGAGAAAGAGATGATCTGGATAATGAAGAGGATGGGGCTCAGCGGGGACTTCGAGAACTATTATCGGACGGACTCCGAGGAGTATAGGAGGCTAACTCAGGCGACCTTCATAGAGCTCTGGAACAGGGGATTGATCTACACGGCCACAAGGCCGAACAACTATTGGGGCTTGTCAAGCCGTCTTGGTGAATCCGAGGGATGAGAGATACACCCATCTACATGGAAAGCATGTGATAGTCCCGATCTATGGCCAGGTCGTCGAGATAATCCCGCATCCAGCCGCTAAGCCCGAGTTCGGGACCGGCGCCGTGATGGTCTGTAGTTATGGTGATTATACGGATGTCCTCCTCTTCAGGGAGCTTGGTTTGAAGGAGAAGGTGATGATAGGGCTTGATGGTAGGATGACCGGGGAGGCTGGAAAGTATGCCGGGATGAAGGTTGAGGAGGCGAGGGAGGCCATCATAAAGGATTTGGAGGAGATGGGGCTCGTGGTGAAGGTGGAGGACATAGTTCACCGAACCCCGATCTGCGAGAGGAGCAAGACGCCGATAGAGATAATACCGATGCAAGAATACTATCTGAGGCAGCTCGACTTCGCGGAGGAGCTGGTCAAGCTCTCGGATAAGATGAAGTTCCATCCAAGGCATCATAAGAGACTCCTACTCGACTGGATAAACTCGCTCAGAATAGATTGGCCGATAAGCAGGAGGAGATACTATGCAACCGAGATCCCGATCTGGTACTGCGCTAGGTGCGGCGAGCCCCACGTCCCGCCTCCGGGAAAGTATTATAGGCCTTGGGCCGAGAAGCCTCCATTCGATAGGTGTAAGAAGTGCGGCCATACGGAGTTCGTGGGGGAGACTAGGACGTTCGATACTTGGATGGATTCCAGCATCTCCCCCCTCTTCATAACCAGGTATATGCGGGATGAGAGGTTCTTTAAGGCAACCTATCCGACCGGGATAAGGCCCCAGGGCAAGGACATCGTTAGAACGTGGCTCTACTACACGATCCTAAGATGCTATCTACTGACGGGTAAGCCCCCATTCAGGGAGGTTTGGATTAGTGGGACCGGATTGGATGAGAGGGGGATTAAGATGAGTAAGAGTAGGGGGAACGTCATAGACCCGATCCCGATCTTAAAGAAGTATGGGGCCGACATCTTCAGGTTTTGGAGCGCTCAGGAGGCGAGCCTGGGAGAGGATTTCAGGATCTCGGAGCAGAGGATAGCGAGCGCCGGTAAGTTCTTGACGAAGCTCTGGAACATCGCCAGATACGTCTCAAGCTTCCCGAAGCCTAGGAGGGCTAAGCTAACCCCGACCGATAGGTGGATCTTGGGGGAGCTAACCCTGATGGCCAGGAGATGCCTAGAGGGCTACAAGGACTACAACTTCTTCATTCCGGCGACCACGATAAGAGACTTCACCTGGAACCTCTTCGCAGACCACTATATCGAGATGTGTAAGCCTAGGGCCTATGGATCCGGATTCGGTCGGGAGGAGCAGAGGGCCGCCTGGTTCACCCTCCACGAGGTCTTGAGGACGATCCTACTCCTATCGGCTCCGATAATCCCGTTCATGACCGATGAGATCTGGAGGAGACTGTACTCGAAGAGGAGCATACACGTCCAAGAGTTTCCTAGGGTGAGATGGAGGACGACCTACACGAAATACACGGAGGATATAGTCGAGTTCAACTCCAGGATCTGGAGGATCGCAGGGTAAACATATATTCAGCCACCCAACATTATCTTGTGCTGAGCTGTGAAGATCGTCGGAACATCTGACCAAACCGGGATGATGATGGGTCAGAGATCTTAAGAGGATATCTAGGAGATCATTATAATTGAAAAAGAAAGCGCCTCAAACTTCAAAATAAAATGGTTGAGTTGCTAGAGGGAAATTTAAACTCTCATCCTAATAGGATGTCCCAGTTGTTGAGTCTCACAGGTATTCTTTCCTCTTTTCCTTTAAGCTTAATGAATGCCGCCGTTTCACCAAACCCTTCCTCAACGATTATAGCCACACTCCGTCCTCTCCCAGGGTTATTAACAGGATAAAGGTTATCCTTATGCATTTTAATGAACTTGGATGGCAAAACTAAGAACAGGTCAGTCTTATTAGGTCTCTCTAATACGAAAACAAAGAATGCTCCATGGCCTTGGCTTACATCTTCAACTTCTTTAAGCGGTATATTTCTGAAATCCCAGCGCCTTCGCTTGGCATTATATTTAGCTTTCTTAACCTGAATGAAGAGAATCTTCTTTGATACTCTATGAATGGCTACCATATCAACTCCGCTATCAACAAAAGGCATATAAACATCGAATCCCCTTCCTAAGAGCTCTCCGGCCACTTTTAACTCGTAAATCTTGCCCTCTATGTAACTTCCCAAACTATTCTTCATTCAACAAGAAAATGGCTGTAACGAAATATTATATTTTTAACTAAATAATCGAGATAATGAGGCGAGGATCTTGTCTAGGTTTAGCGCGAGGCTATCGTTGATTCACAGTTTCTTGAATGCGTTTAGGATTATCTTCGCCGCCTCCATCACCCTATCCTTAAGCTGATCCGCTAGGAGCATGGGAGTATCTCTGACCTAGGAGCATGGGAGTATCTCTGACAACGTTATTGCTTATGATCAAGACCGCCGCGGACTTAAATCCCCTAAGCCTTGCGAGGCCGAAGAGGGCTGCGCACTCCATCTCGACCGCTATAACCCCATACCTCCTCCACTTCTCGACGAAGTGTGGGTCCTCGGCGTA
>NJEK01000010.1 GCA_002255105.1 Candidatus Wolframiiraptor sp. EX4484-121 | reverse complement strand
CTCTCCAAGGCAGCTCCAAGATCCATGAAGTAGCTCTCAGGCTTAGGCGCCCCGGGCTCGGGCTCAAGCCTCATCAACATCCCATTCCTGCCCACGTGGATCTCCGGCTCGCCGGTCTCGATCCTCTCCCTAGTGTATCCATGGATTATCGCGGCCAGGTCTCCTACCCCCAGGCCCAGCCTCTCGGCCTCCTCAGCCCTCTCATCCCATAGGATCACGTTCACGGAGCCGCTTCTATCCCCGAGCTTCAACCTCATGAGCTTATGATCCCTCACCTCGATCAGCCTATCTATCGCGTAGATCACCCCCCTGACCGAGACATCATTCAATCCCGGAACCAGGTCTCCTATCCTCGTATACGCCCTTTGGCCACGGGCTTCCTCCCCCGACTCCTTGAACGCTCCAAGCTCCTCGGCGACCAGGAGTAGTGCTCCAACCCTATTCAACAGGCTCGACTCCCTGAGCTTCGACTCGACTAGGGCTTCAACCTCCTCCCTGCTAAGCTCCGGGAACCTGGCCAAGACCCTCTCCATAAGCTTCTCATACTCCTCACCCTGCTCGGCCAAATCCTATCACGCCCTCATCCACACTAGAATATCTCGAAACCTACTTAAGACCTTCTCCAAACGATCTCCACGACCCCATCCCTATAGTTTAGGTGGCGTGCGAGGATGTAGAGGAGCGTCGACAGCCTATTCAAGTACGCCATCGTGATAGGATTCACCTCAAACCTCCTAGAGAGCGAGACGAGCCTGCGCTCAGCCCTCCTGGCCACAGCCCTGGCGAGATGGAGGATCGAGGCGGCCGCGGTTCCGCCTGGATAGATGAATCCATCAAGCCTCGGAAGCCTAGACTCATATCTCTCGACGTTCTCCTCTAGGAACTTGAGATGCTCCTCCCCAATCTCCCAGCCACGATCCTCGTCCTTGAGGGATGAGATCTCCGCCCCTATCAGGAATAGGTGTCCCTGAATCTTTAGGAGGATCTTTGAGACATCATCTTCGCCCATCATCGATCTCGCGACGCCTATGATCGAGGAAAGCTCATCTATGGTCCCGCACGCCTCCAATCTCTCGTCATCCTTCCAGACCCTCAGCCCAGATCTTAGGATGGTCTCTCCCCGATCTCCTCTCCCATAGCTCGCCATAATCCTTCCACATAATCCACGGGTCGATCGCTCTTTAATCTTCAACCCTGACTATCTCGGCCCTGAACCTCGTCTTGAGGGAATCTGGATGGCTTGAGACCACATGCCTCCAGAACTCCGTGTAGCTCTCGAAGCGTTCACCACATATCGGACACTTAACGAGAAATCTTCCCAAGATCTCTCATGGAGACTTATACGGCGAGGATTAAAAGGGTTACCGACGCTCCACCTCAGACTCCAGCTCGCTCCTCTTCAATCCCCTGAGGAAGAACCTCCTCTCAACCCTCTCAGCCCCGAAGACCTCGATCAAATACCTCTCAACCACTCCAGGGTCGAATTCCTTACATGAGTACACGTCTATTGAGGCGAAGCCCGTTCTTAGGTCTGTGTGGATCGAGAGATGGCTCTCAGCGACTATCACGAACCCCGATATTCCTTCGCCGCTCGGGCTATTATCCTCCCCAGAGTAGTAGGTTATCACGGGCTCGGTTATCATCCTGAGCCTCAGGATCCTTGAGAGTTCCTCGAAGACTCTCCTCACTAAACCCTTATCGGCCAGAGCCTCAGGCCTACATCCATACAGGTCGAGCATTAGGTGATGCCAAGCCATCTCAATCACAGGCATATCAACTCCCTATTAAATCGATCGGCTTAGAGGGCGCTCCGAAATCGATAGAGACCTGTGGATGGAGGCTCTCAAGGCCATAGCTTGAGGATGAATCTTAGGAATATGTAGAGGTTTGCTAAGGCTAGGTGTATTAGGGCTGCGATCGCCCCTATCTTGAAGAATCTCCTAAAAAATCCCTTACATCCACTCCTCTCCAAGATTCCCAAGGCGACTATGTTGCTCGGAGATCCTATCGGAGTGAGGTTCCCCCCAAGATTCGCCCCGAAGACCAGTCCCCATATAAGTGGCTGAGCTAATTGCTTGGCATGCATTATGATCGCCTGCGTCACGGGTATGAATGTCATCGTCAGCGGGATGTTGTCTATGAAGGCGGACGCGAATCCCGTGAGCCAGGTGAAGATCGTGGCTAAGAGGATTTGGTTTGGGCATGCTGAGGTAATGCTATTCGCTATGAGCTTCAATAAACCGACCTTATTTAATCCTCCAACCACTATGAAGAATCCCGTGAGGAATAGGAGCGTGGGCCAATCCAATCGCTTAAAGATCTCGCCGACATCCATCTTCGTTAAGACCATTATCGCTATGGCGCTTCCCAGAACTATGAACTCCATCCCAACCATAAGCTTCTCGTGAAACGTAAGAGCAACCATCGTCGCTATAAAGATGATTGTCGACAGCTCGAAGGACTTCCTATCCTTCACCGCCGTCCATGGATCATATCTAACCTCGGAGGGGAGAGGATGGCCCTCCTTTGGAGTCAGATATTTGACGAAAAAAGCTAGGGTGACTAGGGCTAGGATCGGGGCGAGCGGGGCGGAGACCTCCGCAAACCTCGTAAATGTTATGTTGAAGGCATGTCCAACGAGTATGTTTGGAATGGAGCTTATTAACAGCATTATCCCCCCGATGTTCGTGAAGATGGCGGATGCTATTATGTAGGGCGTTGGATCGATCTTAAGCTCCTTTGAGATCGTGATTATCAGGGAGCCGATGATAAGCATCGCGGGAATATTGTCTATTATGGCCGCGAAGAGCATCGAGAGGATACAGAATATTATCATGTATCCCGTCGGGCTTCTCGTCAAGTTTATCAGGGCTATTCCTATGAATCTGAATAAGCCCACCTCCCTAAGCACCTCGAACAGTATAAACAAGCCCAGAATGAAGAGGATCACGTGGAGATCTAGGAATCCCAAGATCTCCTCATATCTGAACACGCGGTAAAGTAGTCCGAAGACGGTTATCAGTAACGCTCCTAGGATCGCTGCCAAGGATCTGTGAACCGCTTCCGTGAATATCAGCAAGATTATGAGCAAGAATATCAGCGCGAAGATCATCTCAACCGTCATCACTCAGCCACCCTCCTAATTCTCGAAGCTATCATATCGGCCAGCCTCTTAAGCCAAGTTTTTCCAACGAGGTATAGGGTTCTTGCGAAATCGTAGATCAGGACGAGTATCAGGGCCGTGAATACTATCCTCACGAGGAGAGATGCCCATGAAGGAATGGATATTAACATGTTGAGAACTTGCATCAAGGCGGCGTAGGCGAGGAATAATCCTATTATCCAGACTAGATCCATCCCAGCCCTCTTGAGCTTCGACCTCTTCTCCGCGATCCCGAACTTTGAGATGAGCGAGTCAACAGCCCTATCGAAAACCACTTTCAGATCCCTTAGAATGTAGTAGCCGTAGTAGATTATGAAGAGGAGGGAGCACACATTTAGAACTTCTCTAATTCTGACCAAGATGAACTCGGTCTTTAATATCGTTACGTCCAGCGGTATTAGGATCGGGATTATGAAGTAGATTATGGCCAAGGCGACTAGGAGCTTGACCGAGTTCACGATTATCGATAAAATCAGCTCCTCTATACTCTTGCCTTCCATGACTTCTAAGGATCTTGATATGAGACTCGGGTATAAGTCTATCCCAGATCGATTGGATTAGATGATCACTCCAAGACCGCCTCCGCCTCGGTTGGAACCGCCTCATAGAGTTTTGATAGGAGGAGGGATGAGGTTAGGGATGTTAGGATCACCATCCCGATGATCTCCATGTAGATTGCATCCGAGATTATCTTCGATGTGAGGGCTATCGAAGCTATAACTATATTGAGTTCGCCCCTTGGAACCATTCCAACCCCAACCCTGATTCCCTTAGAGATATCTCTGAGCTTTAGGATGGATGTTGAGAAGCTTCCAGCGAACTTCAGGGAGAACGCTATCGCGGTCAAGATCAGCGTCCCAAACAGTATCTGATCGTTGAATAGGGTGAGATTCATCTTCGCGCCCATAACCGTGAAGAAGATTGGACTGAAGATCTGATTTATGTGCCTGATGAACTCCTTAATCCTGGCCAAAGCCTTGGACTCGGCGACCGCCATCCCGGCGGCGTAGGAGCCTATCACGGGCGAGAGGCCAAGAGCTCCGGCGAGAGCTGCCATTATGAAGGCGGATCCTATCGCCGCGGCTTCAACGGCTCCCTCGGCCTTCAGCATGGTCATCTGCTCTATCATCCTCGGGAGTATGTAGGCGGAGACCATCAGCATCAGACCCCAGATTATGAAGAATATTATCGCGGTTCTGGCGGCGGCGTAAACGTCTAAGACCACGGCGCCCTTAACTGTCAGGGATGATATCACGGCCAAGATTATCACGCTCAGGACATCATCTATTACGGCGGCGTTTATGAGGAGTGTTCCCTCATCGGTTGTGAGGGCGTGGAAGTCCTCCAAGATCCTCACGCTCACAGCCAAGCTCGTGGCGACGAGGGATGCGGCCACCACTAGGGCGACGGGCTGTGGGTAGCCGAGGTAAATGAAGATCTGGTATCCAACTATGAATGATAGCATGGATTCGGTGAAGGCCACGAGGAATGCCCATCCGCCAGCCTTCCTCAGGCTAGCCAACCCCATCTCCAACCCAGCCGAGAAGAGGATCATTATGACGCCTATCTCCGCGAATGCATCTACATAGTCGTTTAGGACTACCAGTGGCTCCCCGAAGATCCTTATCCCGGTTCCGAGGGCGTATGGTCCAAAGATTATTCCGGCGAAAAGCTCGCCTATGACGGATGGAAGCCTAACCCTCGAGAAGATGCTCGCGAAGATCTTAGCGAAGAATATGAGGACGCTTATCGTCACTATCGCCCGCATGATCGGATCCATCCCGCTTATCACCGCCTCGGCCGCCATCCACGAACCTCCCCTTCTCAGATCGTCTTAACGAGAGGGGTATTCCCATGGTTTTCTCTGTTGGGCGATCTTTTAGGGATTAAGCTTTTCAAGGCCCGAAATCCCTAATAGGGCTGAGTTGGGGGTAAGGGCCGTAATCTTCGACATAGATGGAACCCTCTACTACTCCGCAGGCTATTTAAGGCATCTAACGGGAGCCGTTATAGAGGCATTGGCGGAGCTCATGGAAGTGGATCTGAGGGAGGCCGAGCTGATATTCCGCTCCGTTAAGAATCGGGTTAGGACGATCAGCATGGGGTTGAAGCTCCTCGGGATAGATAGGCGTAGATTCTATGAGGTGGTCGTTGAGAGGGTTGAGCCATGCAAGTATATCAGGCCGAGGCCTGAGCTCAGGGAGCTGCTATCCCATCTAAGGGCCAGGGACATCAAGGTTGGATGCCACACGAATTCTAGTAGGAGGCTCGCTGAGATGGTCTTGAGATGCCTTGGGTTGGGCTTTGAGGACTTCGACCTGGTGATCACGTGCGATGACGCCGAGCCGAAGCCCTCGGAGGATGGATACCTAGCGGCCATGAAGATCCTCGGATTGAGGCCGGAGGAGATACTCTATGTCGGGGATAGGTGGGAGGTTGAGGTAGAGCCCGCGAAGAGGCTTGGGATGAGGACCGCCCTAGTCTCCCCAAAACCACGTGGAGACCCGGACATCCATCTCGGGGATGTCATGGAGCTGCTCGATAGATTGGATGAGCTCGACTGCTGAGATCCTCAAAGCATCCTCATGACGAACTTACAGCAATCATCTCCAGCCGCCTCGCACTTAACCTCCTCAACCCTCCACCTCTTGCCCGTGTGCTCGTTTAGGAAGCCCGCCAAGACGCCTCTAATGTTATGGCATTGGGGGGTCGTATACCGCTTCCTTAAACAGGATGCCTCGATCCCATCGAGTATCTCCAGCTCGATCACCTCATCCCTCTTATTGATGGACTTGAGCCTACATATTCCGAGAGATCTCATGATGTGGCTCAGCAGCTTCAGGGACTCCACGACGGTCTTTCCGGCCAATAATGTGCGGATCGCCGAGAATATCTCCCTCCCGATATCCAACCCAATTAGGTAGAGGAATGCGGCGGCCCCACCCTCCCCAAGCTTCTCCCTAACCCCATTCAAGAATCCTTCCAGAATCGACCTCGTTATGATCACCCCTCTCTCGCCCATGATCACGTATGGAAAGAGGACGTTCAGGGCGAGCCTCTCATCCGGCTGCCTAACTATCAAGACCTCCCCAGCCCTCCCAAGCCCCTCGACCCTAGAGGCTATATCCTCCTCCTTTCCGGGTGGGCAGTCCACGATATAGAGGATGTCTATGATCTCTCCGGCCGGATTCGACGGCCTCATGATCATTATCCTCCCGCCGCCCGCGGTTATGGCTCTGGTGATCGCTCGGATGTTCTCAGGTTTATTCTCAACTCCTCTAACCAGGATCGTGGCCAACCTCTTATCTGGGAAGTATTGTATTCTGAGGCTTTGAAGGGGATCGGTTCTACCGAGCTCCATGAGATCCACATACCTCACCATAATCTCCCCAGAATCATCGTAAAAGACCGCCTAAAAATCGTTAAAATCTCGAATTTCATCGAGAAAGCTCATGATCCAAGATAGTAGTATTCTCCAACCTGTTTTTGGAGTCTGTCGAGCTTCGATCCGGGCTTATTCGCCCTAGGCCTCTTGGTCTCCGCGTCCCGTCTAAAAGTTATCCCCATCTCCCTCAAGAATTGATTGAATCCGCTTCTAAGATCTGTCGGCGGATTCGCGACGCCGCTCCTCCCAGGCTCCCCAGAGAACACCATGAGCCTGGTTGAGGCGAAGTCTAAGACCATCAAGTCGTGGTCGACGAGGAATATGTATGCCCTCCTATCCCTCGCGATCCTCTTGATAACCTTCGTTATCAAATATCTCTCCTCCACATCGAGGTATGCGCTTGGCTCATCAAGCAGGTAGATCTCCGCATCCCTCGACAGCGCCTCGGCTATCGAGACCTTCTGAAGCTCTCCACCGCTGAGCTCCATCAGGTTCTTATCCATCAATCCGTCTAGGGAGAGGGGTTCTATTATCTCACCCCTATAGATCTCGGACTCGAATCTCTTTCCAGCCGCCTCCCTCAAGACTTCCTCGACGACCGCGTCCCTGGGCTCGGGGTATTGGGGCTTATAGCTTATCGACTGAAACTTGAGCTCATATCCCTCATCGCTTCGCTCGATTCCTGCGAGGAGCTTGATGAAGGTGGTCTTACCTATCCCATTTGGGCCGAGGATCCCTACAACCTCCCCTGGGTAAACCTCTCCCTCGCGAACCTCCAGGCTGAAGCCCTCATAGCTCTTCCTCATCTCCGGCCAATATAGCGGCGTCCCACCCTCAACCTCCTCAACCCTCGAAGGAGGCCTCGCGTGAAAGGTTATCCTCTCAGACCTGAACCTCACGTTCTCCGACGGTATGTATCCGTTTAGGAAGATGTTTATCCCCTCCCTCACGCTGAATGGCCCCGAGACAACCCCGAAGACCCCCGGCCTACCATAGAAGACGAAGATCTTGTCCGAGAGGTAGTCGAGGACTGCGAGGTCGTGGTCGCATACGAGGATCCTCCTACCATCCCCTATCATGGATCTTACAGCAGAGGCCATCCTAAACCTCTGCCTGATATCCAGGAAGCTCGACGGCTCATCTATTAGGAAGGTGTTCGCGTCTCTTGAGAGGCAGGCGGCTAGCGCCAGTCTCTGAAGCTCTCCGCCGCTCAGCGCGGAGACATCTCTGTCAAGTAGATGCTTTAGCTCGAACAATTCGACAACCTTGTCGAAGTTTTCTCCGGCAACCCTCCTCAGGATCTCCCCAACCTTTCCCCTCACAACCCTCGGAATCTTGTCTATGTATTGTGGCTTGTAGCTGACCTTGATCTCGTTCTTCGAGAGCTGGATGAGATATTCTTGGAGAAGCGATCCCCTGAAGTATCTCGCAACCTCCTCAAGCCTGGGTTCTCCATCGAGTTTGCCGAGATTCGGCTTAAGCTGGCCTGAGAGGATCTTTATCGCCGTCGTCTTCCCTATCCCATTCTTCCCGATCAACCCCATAACCGCTCCGGACTCGATGTATGGCAGCCTGTATAATCTGAACGCGTTCACGCCATACTGGTGTATTAGGTCTTTTTCGAGTTCGTGGGGTAGGTTGACTATGGTTATGGCCTTAAACGGGCACTTCGAGGCGCAGATCCCGCAGCCCACGCAAAGGGATTCAACTATAACCGGGTAGCCTTCCTCATCAAATTTAACGACCTCGGCCCTACCGCTGCGAACAAGCGGACAGAAATAATGGCATTCCCTACCGCATTTTTTGGGGTCACATCTATCCCTATCGACGATCGCTATTCTCAGCGATGGTGGCCTACTCAAGGAGTATCCGTCGTTCTGGAGATGTCGGATGTTTATTAAAGTATTATCTTGCTGAGATCGGAGATTCTCATCGGGGCTGAGAGGATTCCATCGCGAACCGAAGGGACGTGCGAGGCCAAGACCGGCTACGGCTTGCCGCAAACATCCCCCGATCACGGTTAATGAGACCTTCATCCGCGGACAATCCAACGCCCTTGATGGGCTGAACCTTTATTAGAGCGGTCTTAACCAACTACCCAAGGTGGGGACTTCGGTCCGAATATCTGTTCCCGAGGCCGCTTGGGCGGATTCTAGGGAGAGGTCTTTGGAGTTCCCACCAGGCTGGAGGGTCAAGGTCTATCCCATGAAGGGCTACGGCGCAAAGCCCATCGACAGAAAGGATGTAGTCAGGGCCCTCAGAAACCCCATAGGCTCAAAACCCCTTAGAAGGCTCGCCGAGGGGAAGGAGGAGGCCGTGATAGTCTTCGACGACCACACCAGGCCTACGAGGGCGGGGCCGATAGCGGAGGCGATCTTAGAGGAGCTCAGGCTCTCGGGGATCGGGAGGGATCACGTTAGGTTGATAGCCGCGACCGGAGCCCACGGCGCGATGGATCGCGTAGACTTCTCGAAGAAGCTCGGTGAGAGGATCTTAGAAGAGTATCCCGTTTATAATCACAATCCATTCCATGGATGCGAGCGTATCGGGGAGACGAGCCGGGGGACGCCGATCGAGGTAAATGGGGAGTATCTCTCATGCGACCTCAAGATAGCGATAGGATGCATAGTACCCCACCCCATGTTCGGGTTCGGAGGAGGATGCAAGATCATGCTTCCGGGATTGGCCTCCATCGACGCGATAAGTCATAATCACGGAACCGTCGGAGGCTACGTTGGGGGAGGCAGGCCGCATCGATCCACCGGGTGGGGAAGGGTTCGGGGAAACGTCCTGCTCGAGGACGCGGAAGAGTTCGCCAAAGCCTCCCACCTAGACTTCAAGATAGATGTCCACGTCAACGGGTTCAACGATACGGTCGCGGTGTTCTGCGGGGATGTGGTCGAGGAGTTTAGGAGGGGGGTGGAGGAGGGGAGGGAGGCATACTCCAGCGAGATCCCCGAAAACTATGACGTCGTGGTCTTGAACACCTCCGCGAAGGCGAACGAGGCGACCCTAGCCCTCTCCGCGTGGGCCCCCTACATCCGCCGGGAATCGGTGGTGGTTCTGGTGGCGAACGACCCCAGAGGCCAGGTAACCCACTACCTATATGGGAAGTTTGGGAAGAGGCTCGGCGGCGTCCTCCCCTACCCCCTAAGACCTCCTAGGAGGTTCAGGAAGCTGATAGTCTACTCGGAGCATCCCGAGGTGGATCCCCAGCTCCCCATAGCTCCTGGCGAGGAGGTGGAAGTGATCAGGAGCTGGGAGGAGGTTCTGGAGGAGATCTCGTCGAGCCTGGGAAGGGGGGATGTGAGGGTCGCCATCATACCCAACGCCGACATCCAGTGTCCTAGGGAGGCTCTATCTCAGGCTTAGATCGAGGCATCATCTTCCCCGGAGCTTTAGGCCTGGTCTTCAGGCCTCACCCGCCTGACTTGGCCTCCTCCACGTTCTCGGTTATCAGCCTCCTCGCCTCGTCGACTATCTCCCTGAGCCTCTCCTCGGTCTTAGCCTCGGCCGTCATCTTTATCTGGGGCATGGTGTTCGATGGCCTGATCAAGACCCATCCATCATCGAAATACGCCTTCACCCCATCTATCCTGCTCACCCTCACGCCCAGCGACTCATAGTGCCTCGCGATCCGCTCAACGACCTCAACCTTAAACTGATCCGGGCAGCTGAACGTGGTTATCGGGATCGATGGGTAGTGAGGTATCTCGTCAACGAGCTCGGATAACCTCCTCCCGCTCCTGACGATTATCTCGGCCATCCTTAGGACCGCGTAGCACGCGTCGTCGAACCCCCATAGCTCCGGGAAGTAGAAGTGGTTGCTCTTCTCCCCTCCGATCACCGCGTTGAGCTCCCTCACGGCGTTTAGGATGAACGCCCTGCCAACCCTCATCTCGACGGGCTCACATCCACTCTCAATTACTATCTCCCTCAGCGCGGAGCTGCTTGAGACATCGAAGACCACCTTCCCCCTCTTACCTAGGTGCTTGACGAAGATCGCCAGGGCCACATCGCCCGACAGGATCCTGCCCCTATCATCCACGAAAACGACCCTGTCTCCGTCGCCGTCGAATCCGGCTCCAAAATCCACCTTCTTCCTGACGACGAGATCTTGAAGATCCTTCAGCGTGTCCTCCCTCGGCTCAGGGAGATGGCCCGGAAACCTCCCATCCGGGATATCGTTCAGCGCCTCGATCTCCAATCCAACCCTCTCGGCGATCCTCGGGAACGGTATCGCCGCCGCCCCATTCGAGTAATCTATCGCGATCCTCAGCGGCCTCTCAAGCTCGATCTTCGACGCCATGAACTCCACGTATGGCCCCAGTATGTCGATCCTCTCAATCCTCCCCCTCCCCTCACCCCTCCTAAACCTACCCTTTAGGACGATGTCCCTGAGCTCCTCCATCCCCGCCCCGGCCGAGAGGGTTCCGCCGCCCCTCCTGATCAGCTTAAACCCGTTCCATTCGGGTGGGTTATGGCTGGCCGTGACCTGAATACCTCCATCAGCATCCAGCTTGATCGCCGCGAAGTAGCTCATCGGGGTAGTTACGAGACCTATATCCAAGACGTCGCATCCGGCTTCGGCCAAGCCTTCCGCGGCCGCCGACGCGAGCGCCTCTCCGCTCAGCCGCACATCCCTTCCAACCACAACCCTCCCCCTATTTCCGAGCATGGTTCCATAGGCCAGCCCTATGGCCTTCGCGAGATCCTCATTCAAATCCACCCCATAGACTCCCCTGATGTCGTAGGCTCTGAAGATCTCGGGCCTGAACTTGCTCATCTCCAGGGAACTTGATCCGCCTATGAATTTAACTATATTGGAGTTCTCCGGGTATTACTTGGAGAGCGTTGGATGGAATGGGCGAGAAAAGCCTAAATTAGCAGAGATAACCGTCGTCAGGGAGATCATCAGGAAGGCTGTTCAAAGATGCCAGGCAAATGGTAGGAGGACTATAATCAAGGAGGACTTCTAACCCTCCCCCTATTTCTAATGAAAGCTTGGCCGGCTATGACGTAGAAAAATGTTAAGAAGGATGAGATTTGGTTTAATCCGCTTTCTTAAACCTCGATTCGAGCTTCGCCAAGATCTTCGGGAGGGTTGTATATTCGAGTTCGGCGGGCTCAAGCCTCGCTGGCATGATCTCTCCCATGGTCCTCATGTAGATGGCTATCTGGGAGGCGAGGTTCCTGCTATAATCCCAGAATGGATCATCGAATAGGTCGGCCGGCTCGGTCCCATCCACTCCAATAAGCTCGCCATTAGATACCTGCCAGCCCATCGCGATAACCCTTGGAGGCCCGTCGAAGTAGGTCACTATCGCATGCTTCCTGAAGCTCACGGGCATGAGCGGGCCGTTGTGGCTTCCCCTCATCCATCCGGCTACTAGATGTGGGACGGCGAAGGCGGCCAAAACCTCCCCGAGCGCCGGGAGCCCATGCTGAGCCCTAACGATCAAGACCGGATCATCCTTGCCGACATATTTCCCTGCTATGAACGATAGCCTGCTGGTCGAGGCCGCGGCCGCTGGGAGCATATCCCTCGCTCTATAGACCTTTGCGATAGCATATCTCCCAGGGGTTCCGAGCAGTCCGAGGATATCATAGCTCTCCTCGGGAGCCTTCAACCTAACGATCTTGCCCTCCTTCAGGTCCATGATGTCGAAGATGAATCCATCGTGGAGCGATGGATCTATTACGAGGCCTGCCGTGTTGAATGGGTCTGCGAAGATCTTGTAGAGCGGGAGGTTCCACGCGCCGGGCTCGGTCTTATCGGCGGCGAAGACCACGACCGGATCGGATTTCCTCTCCTCGAATTCGAGTTCAGCCACACCCGGCCCCATCCCCCTAACGTTTCCGCTGAAGGCCTCTTTCAATAGGTCTTGGCCGGCTCCATAGAGCTTTAGGGGCTTTGAGATCTTCTCGGTTATCTCCTTGAAGGTATCCCAGGCCAGCTTGTGGATCTCAGGGTTATTCTCCCCCCTATGATGGGTCATGACCAAACCGATGTCGTCTCCAACGTGGTAGACGTAGAAGCTCTTTATCAGCCCAGACTCCTTGGCCTCCGCGAGCTTCTCCCTCGCATAGTCGAGCATCTTCTTATGCGGGCGGTGGTGGCCGGCGACGGAGCCGACATCAGCCTTAATCACGCTCAACGTGGTCTTAACCAAACACGATCACCGAAACTACATGGCTCAGCCTCTATATATGCATATCGAAGATTTTTATACATGCTTTTCTCAACCCGCACAAACATTACCCGATTAAGTTAATTAGATCCGGTGAGAGTTGCCCTAATCAGGGGAGAGCCGTGGCCGGGTCTAGGGGCGGGGTTGGAGTTCCCGCGAGAGCCAGGCCATCGCTCCTAAAGCTTAGGCTCTCGATGATCGGCGTCTGGGCCGCCGTAACGGGGCTCGCTACCCTAATCCTAACCGCGGTCCTCCTCTATCTCGGGATGCCGATCTACGGGATCTATGGAATATTTGGATTCGTCGTCGCCTTCCACTTCTTCCAATGGCTTATAGGGCCGTACATAATCAACGCGATCTACAACGTCAGGGAGATTAGACCTCGGGAGTATCCATGGCTCCATAGGGTGGTTGAGAGGCTGTCTAGGAGGAGTGGATTGGAGAGGCCTCCGAAGCTCATGCTCGCCGAGATAGATATCCCGAACGCCTTCGCATACGGGAGCCCGCTTACCGGGAACATGGTCGCGGTGACGAGGGGATTGCTCAACACCCTTGATGAGGGCGAGGTCGAGGCGGTGCTGGGCCACGAGATAGGCCACCTAAAGCATAAGGATGTGATCGTGATGATGATGGTCAGCCTGATCCCCGCCATAATCTACTACATCGGATACAGCCTATACATGTCCGGATGGTTTGGAGGATATGGGTATGGCGAGGAGAGGGAGGGTGAAGGGGCGGGACTCGTCCTCCTGATCGGAATCCTCCTGATAGCCGTCAGCTACATCTTCAACCTCTTCGTCTTCTACATGAGCAGGCTTAGAGAATATTATGCGGACTCGCATTCGGCGATGGTCGCGGAGAATGGGGCGAGGAATCTTCAGAGAGGCTTGGTGAAGATCATGATGGCCACGGGAAGGCTCAGAAGGTATCTGAGGGGGAGGTCATATGGCCAGCTTAAGATGTTCTTCATAGCAGACCCGGACGTTGGGTTAAGAAGGTTCAGGGGCAATATAGATGAGCTCATCGAGGAGGTTAAGCGGGAGAAGCCGAGCGTCTTAGCCGAGCTCTTCAGCACCCATCCACACCCCGCGAAGAGGCTTAGATTCCTGGACCAGTTCATCGCTTAACCGCCTCTCTGAGAGCGAATCCTCTAACACCCTTAACGATCCAAACCCCAGGATCGTCTGAGACATGAGCTCCATGGGAAGAGCTCCTAGACAGCCCGGGAATAGGACGTCCTTGACCGCGAGCTCTGGAGGCTCGAAGACCCCTACTTACAGGTGTTCATCCGATCTAAGCCCTCGACAACTCCTGCTCAAGTCTCGAAACCTTTAGGGCCAGGATGGCGATCAGGGCTTTCAGATCATATCCCCTTCCACGTCTCAGAAATTCCGGCAGCTCCTCGGCCAGGAACCCTATCTCCATCCCTCCCCTACCCTCGGCCCGCTCATAGACCTTCGGGGATGGAAGCTCAACGTCTAAGAGGCTTGGATCGAGTTCACGGATATTTTCCTTGAACTTGGCCGCGGAGGGGATCGTTATGTTCGCCGTCACGACGTCGTTCAGGTATTCCTCATCATCCCCTATCCTTAAGACGTTGGGTTCCATAGGCTTCAAGACCCCATCGGAAGTCAATCGGGCTGTGAATTCTTGGCTTGGGGTAAGCTCGATCCTATCGCCGTTCTCATCGCTAACCTTCCTTATCCCGAGGCTTCCACTCTCAATCTCCGCTATCTTCTGCTTAAGCGAATCGTTCTCAGCCTGAAGAGAGGAAATCCGATCTCTCAGCAATCCATTCTCCCGCCTGAGCCTAAGGTTCTCCTCTTCCAGGGCTTTAACTTTCTTCTTCAGGAAATGTGGGTTTACGGTTCTCATGGTATTCCGACCCCGAAGACCTTCACCTGCCCGCTCTCATATGTGATCTTCTTGAAGGGTATCAGGATAGCGGTCGGGAGGATGTCGATCTCCCCCGCGTCTCCCCTGAACGTTATCTCGCCGTCCACCGTTATCTCCGTTCCGTCCTCGAGGTATTCGATCCTCAGGAGATATGCCTCGCTGAACCCCTTATCCTCGACCCTAAACTCCCTCCCAAACCATATCTTCATTTCGAGATCGTTGAATTGCATTCTAGTCCATGAGGAGCCGTCAGCGCTATGAAATTCTTGTCCATCATCTCTCCTAATATTGTGAAGTACGCTAATATAATAAGCATTCTGGTAATCCGGTCGGTATGCGTGGACGACCACCGCATACTTCTTGCCTTTTTCGAGTATGGGGGAGTTCTCGAAGCATTCGAAGGTAACCCAGCTGAGACTCGTCGGAACATCCGAGGCTTCCTTCGTGGCGAGATCCGCGAGCTTCACGCTCGGCTTATCATCAATTCCGTCTCCACCACATTCCCATAATTCTAGGGTGATGTCGCCGGGCGAGCCCTCGCGACGCATATTTATCTCCACCTTCCAGATCCTATCCGATACGGGTGCCCAGAATCCCTGCCCATGATAATCCTCAGCCCAATAAATTTCATCATTCGGATTCTCCACCGTGCGAATCATATACGGCACCCTCCAGTAGATCAGCTTTCCGGGAACCTTAGACGTTATGAGTAATTCCGTCACGTCCCCTCCCTCCAGCCTATCTTCACGAACTTAATTTTAGGCGAATCCGCGTCCGCCGACGGTCTACTTAATTCAAATTTAACTCTCACAAGCTCGCGGGTCAATGGTAGGAAGACATAGTCTCCGTCGATTAATAGCTCGTAAGGGGTTAAAATACTGATCCAGTTGATATTAGATAGGTTTGGGGAGCCGACTTGAGATAGCGAGGATACGAGAACCTCGTATTTCTTCCAAGTTCCATGCTTCACGTTTATAGTCCCCTCATAGTAATTATCCGCGTCTGTATGAAGTCTAATCTTGACGCTGAAATCTTTTGCTTCTGGATGGTCGCCGTAAAGGTATAGTCTCATATATTTCGCCCATGAGAGGTCTAGGGATGGGTTCTCATCTGGTATGAAATATCTCTCATCATCGAGCCAGATGCCCCTCGAATAAACCGTCTTTCCATTACCATGAAACGTGGCGCATAATCCGATGTAGTTGAAGTCTCCGTCGAAATCCGATGCGTTCTTCTCGCCGATGAAAATCCAATTTTCCTTATCCTTGCTCCAGTAAGCCTTCCAAACCCCATTCTCCAGCCTAAACTTCAAGTAGAAAGGTGTCGTCCCATCCCAAGCCGATCCCGTATCCTCTCCAAGCCATTCCGCTTTAGCCCCATCCGACTTCCTCCAAGCCAAGGTGAGGTGAGAGGCGTCGCCATCGAATAGTATGGCTAGAAATCTCGAATTGGAGGCTAGAGATCCCCTGAGCATCAACATACGTCTCCATTTAGATGCCCCCGGATCCAAGACCTCGACGACCACCTCTTTATGGCCGTATCTCGGGATGAATAACGCCGATCCCCCGTCGTTGTAGCCCCAGAAGTCCCCGCTTCCAAAGCTGTCCACCGTTACTCGATCAATGCCGAATGATATTGATCCCGATCCATCATAATGTCTCTCGAAGGATGTGAGCCGAGGATAATACGCCGTCATCTCGGTTCCCAAGGTGTCGGGTGTGAGCTTGAGGTTCTGGGGATGAAGAATCCCCAAAGTAACGTCCGAGACATCCCCATTCGACTTACCCCAATTTGACGCGGCTCCCTCAAACCACTCCCCCTCCCTCCTCGGAAGCCTGTCAAACCAATACTCTCCCTCGTCCACGTCGTCTCCCGAGATTTGTTTAACGATTGAGTCATCACCTCGCAGAATCGTTATGGTTACGCTTCCATCCCCCTTATCCGATCCCCATGTTACATCCATGAATGAGATGAACATCTCGGATGGAGGGAGGATCTTCGCCTCAAAGCTTCCCTCGGTCGCCCCGCTGGTCAAGACCGCATAGCCATCATCATTAAGCTGGATGTTCTCTACATTATAGAGAGTTAACGGAGGCTTATTCCAATACTTCACGTATCTCGATTCCCCTTGAATCCTGGCGATTGCCTCAAGCGAGTAGTACTTCACGTATCTCGATTCCCCTTGAATCCTGGCGATTGCCTCAAGCGAGCATCTCCCCCGATCTGCTCGTCGAGCCAATCCTCCAGAAGCTCTTTCCTCCCCCCGAATTCAAGCCTGTATCTGAGAGATCTCGGATCGTATTCGATTCCGAGCAAAACCATGTTCTCGTTTTCGAGGCCAACGCTCGGTAGGTTTATGATGCATGTGTCGCCGAGGTCGATTCCGAGATCCTTAAAGTCTTTTTGGTGCATGGTTATCCTTAGAGATCGGCCATATTCCTTATTTAATGCGAGCCTTATCTTCGCCCTCCTCTCAGCTTCTTCCTTATCGGTTAGGAATGGATCGTGAACCACGACGGGAAGGTCTCCGGCTCCCTCGCTCACATCCGCCAAGATCTCCCCACCTGCTCCAACATAGATTACCCTGTTCTTGAGCTTCCATCGATCTTCTGAGTATTCAGCATCTAAGATTATCTGATCCGTGATCGTGGCCTTAGCCGACCCGACCTGCTTTGGCTTGAAATAGAGAATCTTCCCCGGCTTCATCCTCAGCCAATAGTTCACTCCCCTCGCAACCGACTTCATCACATCTAAGGCTTTCTGGTTCTCGATCTCCCAAGGCGAGAGCAGGGAATCGCCGTCATCAACATTTGAGACATCCACTCCATCCTCAAGCGAGGCCAAATCCTTGATGATTTCCCCGGCTTTAGTCCCCGTCTGGTAGAGGCGATAGACAACGTGGCGATCATACTTGATTAGATAATCATATGCCTTGAAACCGCACCTCTCCACATCTCTACCTCTATGCCTTCGATCAACCTCGTAAACGATCCCCTCGAAAACTATCTGATCATCTTCTTTAAGCCGGATCTCCTGACCCACCGAGACAACATCCTTAACAAGTTCTCCATCCAGTTCTTCAACACCATTTGATCGAATCTGTCTTCTTAGACTAACACATGAATCTGTCTTATCGATCCAACCCGACCCATTCCAGACCTCGAGCTTAAGAGCCATCAGGCCATCACCCTGAGGTTTGAGACTATTTTCCGTGAAATCAATCTAGCCAATTCATCGACATCTCTGTCGCCCGAGATATTCGCATTGACGTTCACGTTCACGACTATATTCCTCGAAAACCCGCCTCTCCTAAACCACTCCGCAACCCTCCTGGGTAGAACCATCTCTCCGCGATGGAGGTAGGCGACCATATTTCGGGGAACATTCCACACACCCCTCTGGAAACCGTGAAGGTATTCTCCCAACGGAGCCGCCGTATATGATTCATATAGTTTCTCCGCCTCCTCCGGCGTGGGCGCCCTTCTAACTCCACCGCCGCCTCCCCCTTTCCTTGTTTCATAAACCGTTATCTTATGGTGATAATGATAGGTGTGGACGGTTAGGCCATCAAGAGACATGAGGGTGGATCTGAAGTCTTCAACCTTGTTTTTGGTCTCTTCCACCTTTTGCCTAAATCCTTCCATGATGCCCGTCAGGTTGATGATCGGCTTACCCGTCTCGTCGAAGGTTACTCCCAGAGCCTCCAGAATGGATTTCATCTCCTGTTCGGTTATGACACCGTCTTTAAGGGCATCGACCAAGGCCATGGCGGTATTCGAGAACACGTTCGCCGCATCATTCGCGCCCATCATCGCCAACCGCATCGCCGTCTGCTGGAGGCTCACCACTTGGGAGACGAGAGCTAATGTCTGCTGGATAGCGGTTAATCGCTCTTGGCTGATCATCTGCTGAACCGTCAAGGCCGCCGACTGCCTCAAGTTCTCTATATGCTGTTTCTCTAATTCAATCTGTTGCTTCAATCTCTCGATCCGAGCCTCATCGACCACCTTTTTCGCCTCTTCTTGGGCAAGCTCCTCTTCCAACTGTGCTAGACGTTGCTCATGTAACGCTATTTCATCCGCGATCAGGGCGTTTTGAATAGATCGAAGCGTGTTGAAGTACGATAAACCAACTGAAACCACCTGTTGAGCCGCCGCAATATTCTTGCTCGCGATCTCAAGCTGGATGAACTGATTATTCAATTCTTGGAGGGTTGAGAGGAGGTTGTAGAGGTTGGGGGGAGCCTGCGCTCCAAGCACGGCCAAAGCCTCGTTAATGTC
>NJEK01000064.1 GCA_002255105.1 Candidatus Wolframiiraptor sp. EX4484-121 | reverse complement strand
GGCTCGATATATCCAGTTCTATGATAGAATTTTATGAATAGTTTGAGGAGCCAGAAGGTTAGCGAGTTCCTCCTTCTAAAGTTGAATCTGAAGAATGCTATGAATGAGAGAACCTGAAGAATGCTATGAAGGAGAGTATGAGTCCGCCGATAAATGAGAAATAGAATGGTCTTATGAATAGGTCTCCGAACTCCCAGAGATTCAGGGAAAACCAAATGCCTTGAGATATAGAGATTATGATCATGATTATGGCTAGGATCGATATGAAAACGTATAGAATCCTTCTTCTCGAGTCTCTGCGCCGCAACTCAGACACCAACCCTTACATCCATCTACCTCTTAAACGGCTTAGCGTCCCTCCAGAGGTAATCGAAGTATACTTTAGCTATTCTCGCGAGGGCTACGTGATCGGACCAGATCGCCATGTTGAGTGCCTGATCCTCCTCAGTTCCTAGAATTATTATCGTCTCCCTCGAGTCCGAGATCGCTCCCCCGCCGAACATCTTATCTCTAAGCCTGATCTCCGCTACAGCTTCGAGTTTCTCAGCGAGATCTAGGTCGCATGAACTCGATAACATGATCCTAATCCGGCCACCTCTATTAGCTATCAAGGCCAGCGGGGGGAAGATGAGGTTTAGGAGGTCTTTGTTCATCCATGGAGCGGCTATCTGTAGCTCGCTTTCACATCCGAATATGAGATCCCTTATCTTTGAGAGTATGCTGGCCTCACCCCTAAGAACCCATACGTCATGCTTCTCCTTCTCCCCGGCCCGCTGATAGATTGGCAGGAGCCCGGCCAGCGCCACCTCTTCACATCGTTTAAGCTCGTTCTCAATCCTCATCCTATTGATGTCTAAGGCGACCTTAGGCGGCCTTGCGCAGAACTTCGCCGGCCTCCCGCCCTCGCCTCTAATCCATCCTTTCTTCTTTAGGCTCTCCAAGACATCATAGATCTTCGAGTATGGGACTCCGGCGGCCTCGCTCAGCTCGCTTGCCGTGAGCTTCCCAGCTTTGAGTAAGGAGATGTAGGTCCTCATCTCATAGTCGGTTAAGCCGAGGTTGCGGAGAGCTCTTCTAAGCCTCTCCTCAATATTGATCGTCATTACGCCTATGAGTATGTGCCACCGCTATATCAAACTATGTTTTCGGTTCAAGCCTCAAAAAAGGAGTTTATGAAGGTTTATTCGTAACTTGTCTCGGGCCCGCCTTTCCCGGGCTTCGTCTCCCTACGCTTGGCCGCGGCGATCACGTCATCTATTCTCAGGATCATGGCGGCCGCCTCGAATCCGCTCTTCAACGCCTGCTCCTTCACTCTCAGCGGCTCTATCACCCCGGCCTTAAACATATCTTGAACCTTCCCGGAGAATACCTCGATTCCATATCCATGCTGCCCGTTCTCGTGCTTGGTCCTAAGCTCCGTTAGGATCTCAACCGGCTCTAGGCCTGAGTTCTCGGCGAGTATTCTCGGGATCATCTCCAAGGTTTCGGCGAATGCCAGCATGGCCAGCTGCTCCTTCCCAGGATACTTTGGAGCCTCTTTCCTTATCGCCGAGGCTAGGGCCATTTCGCTGGCGCCTCCCCCTGGAACATACTTCATGTTCTGGATCAGGGAGATCAGGTTCATTATCGCGTCGTTTAACGCCCTTTCTGCCTCGTCTAGCTGCCGCTCGAGCCCGGCTCTGATTAGTATCGAGACGGACTTAGGATTCTTACAATCTCTCACGAACACCATCCTATCTTCTCCGATCTTCCTCTCCTCAACCACGCCGGCCGTTCCGAGGTCTTCCGGCGATAGGTCCTCGAAGTTCGTGACTATCCTCGCCCCGGTCGCTCTTGAGAGCTTCTCCATGTCGGAGTTCTTGATCCTCCTCACGGCCAGTATTCCGGCCTTAGCCATGAAGAATTGCGCTATGTCGTCTATACCCTTCTGGCATAGGACCACGTTCGCACCGACGGAGACAACCTTATCGACCATCTCCTTGAGGATCCTAGTCTCCTCATCCAAGAACTGCTTCACCTTTAGCGGATCCCTAATCCTTATCTCGGCGCTGAACTCGGTCTTCTCTATCTCGAATGGCGCGTTTATCAGGGCTATCTTCGCATTCACCACCCTCTTCGGCATCGCCGAGTGAACCACTTCCTTATCGATTATCACGCCGTTTATCAGCTCGCTCTCAAGGAGGCTCTTCCCCATCTTCTTGACTATCTGGATGTTGTCTTTATCCGCGTATAGCCTTCCATCCCTCTCCTCAATTATCCTTGAGACCGCCTCCAAGGCGAGATCTGCGATATGCTCTTTCGCGAACCCGAGGGACTTGCTGGCGAGGGATGTCAGCAGGATCTTCTTAAGGGTCTCCCTATCCTCAAGCTTAACAGGCTTAGCGATCTTCTCAAGATATTGTAGCGCTATGTCAAGACCCCTCCTATAACCTCTTATGATGGTGCTTGGGTGAATCTTCTGCTCAATCAACTCCTCCGCGCGCTTTAGGAGCTCTCCCGCCAAGATCACAACGGTCGTCGTCCCGTCTCCAACCGTGTTATCCTGAGCCTTAGCAGTCTCCACGAGCATCTTGGCGGCGGGATGCTCGACATCCATCTTATCTAGGATGGTTGCGCCGTCGTTCGTGACCACCACGTCGCCGATCGTGTCCACGAGTATCTTATCCATCCCCTTGGGCCCCAGGGTTGTTCGAACGATCTCGGCGATTATCTTCGCGGCGGCTATATTATTTCTCTGAGCGGCCTTTCCTCTAGTTCTAGTAGTTCCCTCCTTTAGGACTATTACGGGCTGACCACCTGCTCTTGGAGCGTAAGCCATCCTCCCACCTCCATTACATTCCCAATTCTAAATTACCATAGGATGGTGAAGTTGAGGCAAATATAAACCTTAATTAATGTTGCCAGCTTCGTGAAAAACATCGTGCGGCAGGCTCCTAGGAGGTTTTCAGGCGCCTTTTCACCCGCCAAAATCGGTTTTCTGAGCATTAAGGGTTTATAGCCAAAATCACTTCCCTAATATGGTCAGAAAATATCGACCGCTTGTGGCAGGATTGCTTCCGGAGATCAGCACGCTCCTACTGTGAGGAGTAGTAACCGCGTAGTAGAGTTCTGGCGGCCCTCTCGATATCCTCCCTCCTTACAGTCCTCCTCCCAGCATATTGGGCCAGGCTGTAAGCTTCCCTCGCTATAGCTAATCCAAGCTCTTCGAGGATTTGTCGGAGGGCTTCAGCGGCCTCTTCGCTCGCCCTCGCGGCTCCGGCCTTCTTGATAAGCCTGTGAACGGGTGCTAGGGAGAGCTCGTTTGGGCCCAAGTCCAACCTCACCAAGATAGTGTATCTCTTGGCATATTTAATGGTTTATTAATGGCTTCGGTCGCCGATGATATGACTCATGGCATTTAGGGATATATCTCTCAACAATCCTTTAGGGAGATTCCCAGAAAGTTTTATTAGAGAAATTCGATCATTAAATTTGGTTTTAAGAGATGTGGGAAGAGAAGGTTGTGTGCCCGCATTGTGGAAGGTTGACGAATAAAGCTCCATATTGTAAATATTGTGGAAAGCCATTAGATCTATCGGAGGGGGATTCGCGGGAAGCTGAGGATACGGGATCTAAGAAAGCCGGTGAGGAGGTCATTATAGAGAAGGTCGGCGAGGAGGTCTTAGAGAGAAAGCCCGCCGTCCAGGAGGTCTCGGAGGAGCGTAAGATAGTTGAACAGCTCGCGAACGTGTATAATTGGAGGAATAGGTTGCTTGAGTTGTTCCTGAACGGCGAGGCCTCGGCGGAGGTCTTCATAGACATCTACAAGGAGTATAGGAATAGGATTAAGGCGGTTAACTCTAAGAGGCTTGAGATGATAAAGTCGCTTGAGGATAAGATTAGTGAGTTGAACTCGAAGCTCGAACAGCTTAAGATCAGGCATGAGATAGGTGAGATCCCGGATAAACAATACAGATATAGGGTTGGAGAGCTTACGGAGGAGGAGTATCTAGCGGCTAAGCAGAAGATCGAGAGGCAGATGGAGATCTAAGAACTGAATCCTTAAGTCGAGGGATCATCAATCAATCTCATATGGTTAGGGTTGTTGTGGTCGCGGTTCCAGGGGCTGGGAAGACCACGATATTGAAGAAGCTCCTCGAGAAGATTCCAGACCTAAGAGTTGTAAACTTCGGGGACTATATGTTCGAGGAGGCTAGGAAGGGCTTCGGAATCTCCGATAGGGATGAGATGAGGAAGAAGCTTAAGCCGAGGGACTATAAGCTTCTCCAGGAGAGGGCCGCCGAGGCGATAGCGAGGCTCGATGGAGACCTGATAATAGACACCCACGCCGTGATAAAGACCGCCTTCGGATACTATCCAGGTCTACCCTCAAGGGTTGCGGAGATCCTGAATCCCGATGCGATAGTCGTCCTAGAGTTCAGGCCTGAAGACATACTCCAGAGGAGGCTTAAGGATTTGAAGGCTGAGGAGGGTGTGAAGAGGCTTAGGGAGATAGAGAAGGTTGAAGATGTCCAGGAGCATCAAGAGCTTGGGAGGGAGATGGCCATGGCCGCGGCGAATCACGTATGCTGCTACTTTACATGCTTCAAGTATCTTGAGCCTCAGAAATATCCGTATCAACACGCTGAGGAGGCTGCGTCGGCTCTAGCGGAGATCGTGAAGAAGTTTAGAGAAGCTGAGAGAGGTCAAGGTCGCTGAGGGATGCTATCGGTCGAATGAATCGACCACAGATTTGCGGGCGGTTGTTATGTAAACCGTGTGAGCGTGCATCAGATGCTCCGGCCTAGTCATCCCACGCTTAACCCTCATATTCCTCAACAGGATCTCAACGGTCGAGATGTCGGCGAAGCCGTTCTCCTTGAGCGCGTCGACCGTCTCTATCACCTGTTCTATGGTTGGGCTTATTGAGATGAATATCCCGCTATCCTTCAAGGCTTCATAGGATGTCTTGACGGCGAGCCATGGGGTCGGTATGTCGAGGATGACCGCGTCGACATCCCTCTCATCGATCCCCTCGGTCAAGTCTCCATGCTTAAGCTCAACGAAGCTCCTTAAACCAAGTGATTCAAGCCTCTTCTCGGCGTTCTTGAGATACTCCTCATTGACATCGTAGCTGTAGACCTTTCCATGCGGGGCGACGTGATATGCTAGGACCGCGGTCAATACGGCCGACCCCGTCCCACCCTCAACGACCCTGCTCCCGCATCTAACCCCGCTCACCAAGATTATGTAGCCTAAATCCTTCGGGTAGACGATCTGGGTTATCCTCGGGAAGTTTAGGACGTGGTCGAGTATCGTCGGCTCTAACGCCGTCCAGACCGATCCAGTATTCGTCTTAACCCTGCTCCCATATCTCTTCCCGATCACGTCGTCGAGATCCAGGTATCCCTCGCTTGTGTGGAATCTCTCACCCCTCCTAACCGATACGAGATACCTCTTTCCCCTCTGGGTTATGAATAGAACCTTATCTCCTTCACCTACAGTCCTCATGGCCTCTAGGTTTAGGTGGAAGATGGAGGCTTTAGGGGTTCATTTATGTAGGGTGCCCAAGCAGGTCATTAGGAGTCATTCAGCTGATCGTGCTCTTGAAGACCAATCCCTGAACCCTTGCGAGGAGGAGGACGGCGATGGGTATGATGAGGATCACGCCTATTATCGGAATTAGGGAGCCTACCAGGGCTAGGAGCCAGACGAGGATTAATGTGACTATACAGATCGCGAAGTAATCTCCATAGCCTATCTTCTTAATCCTCTCAAGAACCTGGCTGAAGCTGAAGACGGCTCCCACCCTCCCAACATATATCATGTGTGGTATGGCCATGAAGAGGTAGAGACCGGCCAAGACTCCTATTATGAATGAGGCGATGTAGACTGACGCCATCGACATAATCATGGCATATGGGTTGAGGATAGCCCCGAATCTGAGGGGCACGCCTATCAGGAACATTATCAGAGCCGTCGGTATAAGTATTATTAGGTAGGCCGCGAAGAGCTTTAGCCCATCAATAAACATCCCACCCCAGTCGCGGTATTCTGGGAGTCCCTCAACCCCCTCGATTGTCCCCTTAATACATCTATACACGTATCCGAGCGCGAAGAAGATTGGGACTATCAGAAATGATAATAAATGTAGGACTCCTAGAGCGACCGCCCTCTTATATGGATTCGTCGCATATCTGAAGCCCTCGCTCAGCAGATCTCCTATCCCAAACCGCCTCATGAGTTGAATTTCTCCGCGGATCTAGATAGACCTTTCTAGGATCTTTATATCATAATATGGCGAACTAATTTTTGGAGAGCTTGAGGATTGGGAGGAGAGGTTTCTTGATGCTGCTCATATCCATGCTCACGGCAATCGGGTTGATAGGCTTCAGCATATTCGGGACGAAGTTTAAAGCCGAGGAGAAGCCAAAGAAAGTGGAATTGAAGATCAAGCTCCCCCAGCCATCCTATAAGAGCGAGACCTCCATCGAGGAGGCTTTGAAGCTTAGGAGGAGTATTAGAGAATATGAGGATAGGCCGCTGACAATAAAGCACGTCTCACAGCTCTTCTGGGCAGCTCAGGGGGTGACGAAGCCCGAACCATGGCTGCGGGCCGGGGGCTTCAAGACCGCTCCATCCGCCGGGGCAACCTATCCGCTTGAGGTCTACATGGTCGTCAAGGAGGGTGGGGTTGAGGGGCTTGAGCCCGGAATATACCACTATCTCCCAAAGACCCATGAGATCGAGCTCGTCAAGAAGGGCGATTACAGTAGGGAGCTTATGAGGGCGGCCCTGGATCAGGAGTGGGTTGGGGCGGCGGCCGTGAACATGGTGATCACCGCAGTCTATGAGAGAACCACCAAGAGATATGGGGATAGAGGAATAAGATATGTCCACATGGAGGTGGGTCATGTGGG
>NJEK01000009.1 GCA_002255105.1 Candidatus Wolframiiraptor sp. EX4484-121 | reverse complement strand
GAATCTCAATCGAATCTAGTGATGGCGATCGAGGGGGCAGACGACCTATCCGACGTAGCGGCGATACCTGGGAGGATCGTGAGGGTCTATGATGGGGTTAAGGCATCTGAGGCGCCCTGGTTTGGGGCGTCGAGGCATGTCGCGATCTGAGGCGCCCTGGTTTGGGGCGTCGAGGCATGTCGCGAACGCGGTCCTAACCGCCATGAAGTTCGATCCCAGGATTAGGTCGGCGATGAATCTAAGGTATGATAAGAGGCTTATCGAGGCTGCCGAGAAGCTGGGGTGGACCGTAAGCTTCTATGATAGGCGGGAGGAGCCCGAGGAGATTAAGAGGCTCGAGGGGAGGACTGTTCCGTGGGGTATAGAGGTGGCCGTGAGGAGGGTTGGGGGAAGGGTCCCAGACCTAGTCTATCATCTGGGAGACTGGGGAAAGGAGCCCATGACCCTAGTCTTCGGAAGAGACTCCATGGACGTCGTGGATAAGGTTAGGAGGCTGGTCGCCGAGGCATCTAGATGATCAGCGGTATTCCCACCTCATCACCATTCAGAGGCGGATCCACATCATCCAAACTACGATCGATGCGCGGATATTTGGGTTTAGCTCGGCAGGGCTTCTAGGGTTAGGCTATACTTCCTGGCTATTTTTAGGAGCTTATTCTGAACCTTCCTAACATAGACCCTGTAGTAGCGGCCCGGAATATAGATTCTCACCAAGCTCCCCTCCTCCTCGATCCTGAAGTCCGGGATATGCTTCTGAAGCGCGTTCATTATCTGCCTGATAGGGGTCCTCGGCTTCCTTCCCTCCTCAAGCTTCTTCACGGGGACGACGAAGGTCCTCTCCCCGAAGACGTATAGCTCGTATAATGGTTCATCGGTTAGGAGATCCTTGACTATGACGGTCGGCCTCGCTAGATCCGCCTTCCTCAACCCCGCTGGAACCTTTACGGTCATCTCCAAGACGTAGATCGACTGGATCTCACCCTTATCCATGAAGATAACCGTATCTATTATCGATGGGAGCAGTCCGACATCAACCCTGTTCGCAACCCTCTGAATCGCGTCTATCGGGGATGTCGCGTGAATTACGCCTATCATCCCTATCCCGGCCAGCCTGAGATCTATGAAGAGGTCGAAGTCGCTTGAATCCCTTATCTCGTCGAAGATCGTGTAGTCAGGTCTACTTAGGAGGAGGACGTCATGCAATTCGCTCTCCCTCGCCGCCGCCTTCGAATACTGGGTTATGTCGGGTGAGACCCTCAGATCCCTCGGGCTCTCGATGGTCTTGACGACCTTATTCAGGGAGCGATAGTATTCGGCTAGGGCTTGGGCGAAGGTCGATTTGCCCATTCCAGGCGGGCCCGCGATCAGGATCCCCTCGGCCCTGTTCTCAAGCCTATCGACGACCTGCGGTGGGAGATAGTAGTCTCTTAGATCCCTCCTTATGACAGGCTTGACGAGGGTTAGCTCGAATCCATCCGAGAAAGGCGGCCTAGTGATAACAACCCTATAATCCCTTAACTGGAAGATCTTAACCCCGGGCTTATCTATCTCGAGGAATGCGTCAACCCCGAAGCTCTTGTAAGCCTCCCTCATCAGATGGGCTATCAACAGCTCAAGCTCATGCCTCGAAACGGGCTTCTCGGATACCTCGACAAACCTCCACCTACCCGGAACCCCCCGCTTAACCCTGGGCGGAAGCCCCTCCTTTATGTGGATGCTCATGACATCCTCCTCGAAGAGCTGGGATATCGAGAATGGGGGTGGGGGGAGCTCGTAGAGGAGCTTCAAGCCCATAGATTCGGCGAGCTGGGCCATCACCGGATCGCATGTCAGGATAGAGGCGTCAAGCCTCGCGGCCTCCTCAGCTATCAATAATCTATCGCTCCTCTCCCTGTCTCTAAGGTCTCCGACGTACTCGAGCTTGACTCCCATAACCTTCTTCAACAAAACCCTATGGATGAGAAGCCTACCCCTCACTCGCCCCTCCCTAACGAGGTGGGAGGCGGCCTTCAGCTGGATAGCCGATAGATCCGGTATGATTACTTCCTCCATCGCCGCTCAACTTTCTCGCCTACGCCTCGGCAGCCGAACTAATAAACTATAACTCGGCCATCAAGCCCGAACAAGATCTCTAAATCCTGAGAAGTTCTGTGATCCTGTGAGAGCTTGGATAAGCAGGTCAGGTGTTGGGCGGCGAGGGTTGAGAAGAATAGGGCTGAGGAGGTCAGGAGAAAGCTTCTGAAACTCGGCGTCTTGAACCTCAGGTTAAAGCCCTTCGAGGAGGATGGATTCATCCACTTCCCATTAAAGGATGGGGGAAGCGTCGGCGACATCCTCAGAGAGCTTAAGGTATCTATGGTGGCCGCGAGCTTCGAGGAGAGGCCGAGGAGGCCGAGGAGCTTGGAGGAGGCGGTCTCGGGGAAGCTCCCAGTGGAATTGCTAGACCTCCTCCCATCATCCTACGACCTGATCGGGGACATAATCTTGGTCGAGATCCCGCGGGAGCTTAAGCCCTATGAGAAGATTGTGGCCGAGGGGTTGATGAGGCTCTATCCCGGAGTTAGAACGGTCTTGTCGAAGGAGGGCGCGACCAAGGGAGTATATAGGTTGAGGGAATATAGGGTCATCGCGGGCCTAAACAAATTCGAGACGATCCACCGAGAGCATGGATGCATATACCGAGTAGATTTGAAGAAGGCTTTCTTCAATCCCAGAATGTCCGGCGAGAGACTCAGGGTCGCGAGCGCGGTATCGGGGGGCGAGAAGGTTCTAGACATGTTCGCCGGAATAGGATCTTTCTCGATAGTCATAGCGAGGAGGCAGCCTACCGCGAAGATCCTCGCCATAGAGTTGAATCCTGAGGCGTATAGGCTCATGCTCGAGAATATTAGGTTGAATAGGGTTGAGGATAGGGTGAAGCCCATTCTGGGAGACTGCAGAGAGGTTCTGAAAGAGGTTCGTGAGAAATTCGATAGGGTGATAATGGATCTCCCACATAGCTCGATAAACTACCTCGATCTAGCGTTGGAGAAGGTGAAACCGAACGGCATAATACATCTATACTTGGTGGGTGGGGGAGGAGATCCGATCGGAGATGCGTGTGAGAGGGCCTTGGAGAGGGTTCGGGATCTGGGATTCGGCGCGGATGTAGTCTATGCCAGGACTGTCATGGAGATAGCTCCTCGGAGATCCACAATAGCCCTGGACCTAAGGGTTAAGCGTGAATGAATCAGCTTTTATTCAGCATGACATATGGTTTAGGGGGGTTGTTATGAGCTGGAGTGCGGTCGCGGCCTCGACAGCAGCCTGCATCTTGGCGGTACTCCTCATCTTCTCATACCTCCAGCCGATAGTTACGAGAAGCTCAGGCTCCAATATGAGGACTTGAAGGAAAAATACGGCGACCTGGCTTCAAGGTGCTCCGAGATAGGGGTGAGTCTTCCAAGGATTAGGGAGAGATTGAAGGAGATCTCGGACAGAATCTTCACCCCAAGCGATCGGATACCGGACATGTTAAAGCAGGCGAGCCCGGCGACGGTTAAGGGCGTAGTCTACGGAGAGCTTAGGCTGAGACCCGAAACACCTCCCGAGCTCAAGGCGAAGGGTGTTCTCGAGTGGATCATGCTAAACCTAGAATACTTAGATGATGACTTCCACCAATATCTAACAGATGATGGATTGGGGTCTCATCAAGACTTCCTCTCACTTCCAAACGAGACGCTCACCAGAGGCGGTGGGGACTGCGAGGACCTAGCAACCCTAACCTACACGATGCTTAAGGCGGTTCTCGGGAGGGGGGAGGAGGTCTACGTAGTCCAGATCTGCGGCGGCGAAACCTGCCATGTAGGCACCATATATAGGCTTAGGGATAAGATCATGATATTGGATCCGGCCGGAGCCTATGTGACGGATGCGAGGGTGCTGTTGGAGATGTCCATGAAGAGGGGGAAAGTCTGGCTAAACCCGCTTGCGATAAGACGTGAGGAGAAGGATTTTTTGATGGAGCATGGGCTCGCAAATCTAATCTACATGGAGTCTCCGGGCGTGGAGGGAGAAGCCTATACATTTCTCGAGGCGGAGGATGCTGTGGCCCTCTGGTTCGACCACTGGAGAAGGGAGATGATAAGCCCGAGTATAAGGATGGTGGCGAACGACACCTTCGTCAAGACCTTCACCTCAACCCAAGAATTCCTGGATTGGGTGGAGAGATCTTAGATTCGGCTCCTCAACGCGATCACAGTATTTATACCCGGCGTTAGGTCTACTTAGTTGGAGAGATGGGGGTTAAGCTTAGGGATATAATTCCTCCAGAGGCGATGGAGAGGATAAGCCTCGAGGCCCTGGCGGGTAAGGCGATCGCCCTCGACGCCTACAACATCCTCTACCAGTTCATCACGATAATCAGGGGACCTGATGGGAGACCCCTCATGGATAGGAGGGGTAGGATCACGAGCCATCTAAGCGGGATCTTCTTCAGGACGATAAACTTCATGAAGCTCGGGATCAAGCCCATATTCGTCTATGATGGAAGGCCTCCGGAACTTAAGATGAAGACCGTTGAGAGGAGGGAGGAGAGGAGGGCTGAGGCCGCGAGGCTCTATGAGAGGGCCTTGGCCGAGGGGAGGATTGAGGAGGCTCAGAAATACGCGAAGCAGGCGGCCACCCTAAACGAGTTCATAGTCGAGAGCTCGAAGAGGTTGCTGAAGCTCATGGGGATCCCGATAGTTCAGGCTCCAAGTGAGGGCGAGGCTCAGGCGGCATACCTCGTCAGGGGCGGATACGCCTACGCCTCTGGATCGCAGGACTTCGACTCCCTCCTCTTCGGATCTCCAAGGCTCGTCAGGAATCTCTCGATAGTTGGGAGAAGGAAGCTCCCGGGCAGAAAAGAGTATGTTGAGATCGAGCCCGAGATCATATATCTCGATAAGCTCCTGGAAACGCTCAAAATAACCAGAGAGCAGTTGATAGATGTCGGGATATTAATCGGGACAGACTACTGTGAAGGGATTAAGGGGATAGGGCCGAAGACGGCGTTGAAGCTCATTAGGGAGTATGGAGCCGCCGAGAACGCGTTGAAGGCCATAGGCAAGAGTTTGGAGAGGGATCCGGCCGAGATAAGGGAGTTATTCCTGAAACCTCAGGTCACAACTGATTTTATCATCGAATGGGGGGAGCCGGACTACGATGGAATAAAGGACATGCTCTGCGGAGAACACGATTTCTCCGAGGCCAGGGTTGAGAAGGCCCTCTCCGAGCTTAGGTCATCCTTAGAAAAGAGAAGAGGTGTCACAAGCCTCGATCAATGGCTCTGACTTATTCCATAAGTCTTCGGAAATTCTAGTCGTTAAGCTTAAATATCCCTGTCCTACGATACGCTCGGGGACTGATAATGAGCAGGGTCTTTATCGAGAACCTAACGAAAACCTTTGGAGAGACCGTCGCGGTTAAGAATCTAACGCTTGAGATAAAAGATGGAGAGTTTGTCTGCCTTTTAGGTCCATCCGGATCTGGTAAGACTACAACACTCAGATGCATCGCAGGTCTTGAGAAACAGGATGAGGGAAACATCTACATAGATGATCAGATAGTGAACGATCTCTCGCCAGCGGAGAGGGACGTGGCTATGGTCTTCCAGTTCCCAGTGGTCTATCCGGGGTTAACTGTAAAAGACAACCTTGAGTTTCCGTTGAAGCAGAGGGGCTATCCGAAGGATGAAATCAGGAAGAAGGTTCTTGAGACCGCGAAGATGCTCAGGATAGATCACCTCCTCGATCACATCGCATCAGATCTCAACGTGGGTGAGAAGCAGAGGGTCGCGCTTGGAAGGGCTCTCGTTAGGAGACCTAAGGTCCTCCTTCTCGACGAGGCCTTGACGAACCTTGAGACGGAGCTTAAGTTGTCGATGATAGCCGAGCTTAAGAAATTACACGAGGAATTGAATCAAACAATAATCTATGTTACCCACGATCAATCCGAGGCCATGATGATGGCCGACAGGATCGCGGTTATGCATCTTGGGGTTTTACAGCAATACGGCACGCCCGAAGACCTATATCATAATCCCGCAAACCTCTTCGTGGCCGGATTCATAGGAAGCCCTCCCATGAACTTCCTCGACGTCACTTACAACCCCGAAAAGAGGAAGCTATCTCTCGACGACTTCACACTCGATGTCTCCAAATATGCAAAGCTCATTGAGGAGAAAGCCTCTGGGAACGATCTCGTCCTCGGGTTTCGACCCGAACATCTCGAAATACATGAGGTCTGTGAAAGTGAGAGTCATCTCAAGGGCAAGGTCGATTTTATAGAGTTCATGGAGGACAAGTTCTCGCTGGATATACGAGTGGGAGATAAGATTATTAAGGCATTGGTCCCGAGCGTAACGCCAGTTGAGCCTGGAGCCTTCGTCTGCATAGAACTTAAAAGGTTCCATATCTTTGATAAGAAGACGGAGAAGATGATAATGTAGGTGTTTAGCATGCCCGAGATATATTTGAAGAACGTCACAAAACGGTATGGTAAGAGAACTGTTGTGAAGAACGTAAACCTCAGGGTCAAAGACAAGGAGTTCTTCAGCCTTTTAGGTCCCCCGGGATCCGGAAAGAGCACTATCCTGAGATTGATCGCCGGTCTGGAGACCCCGGATGAGGGCGAGATCTATATAGATGGGAGACTTGTCAATGATGTTCCACCTATTGAGAGAGATGTAGCCATGATGTTTGAGACCCTCGCCCTATATCCCCACATGACCGTATATGAGAACCTCGCCTTCCCCCTGAGAAAACTCAAGCTATCCGAGGAGGAGATAAGAGGCAGGGTTCGCGAGACAGCCGAGCTACTTAAGATAGAGCATCTATTGGATAGAAGACCCGCCCAGCTCAGCGGGGGAGAGAGGCAGAGGGTGGCTCTAGGAAGGGCTTTAGTTAAGAGATCGAAGATCCTCCTATTGGATGAGCCTCTCGGCCATCTCGACGCAAAGCTCAGAGTGTATGCGAGGGTCGAGATCAGGAAGATTCAGAAGAGATTCGAACAGACGGCGGTGATGGCCACCTTTGCAACGGCCGACGCCATAACAATAGCGGATAGGATCGCCCTCCTACATAAGGGAGAGCTTTTACAGGTGGGGGAGCCAAAAGAATTCTTCGATAGGCCGAGGAAGCTCTTCATAGCAAAATACGTTAGCTCCCTACCCCTGAATGTGCTGGAATGTAAGCTAATGAGAGAGGGTGATAAACTCATACTCTCATCAGGTGATTTCAAGATAGATGTCACAAAACTCGGCGAAAAGTTGTCAGGGATGGTTGGTCGGAAATTGATCCTTGGACTTAGACCCTCCGCCGTAGACGTGCTAAGAACTCCCCCTGGGCTGGAGGCGCTCGTCGAGACTGTTGAGCCGATGGGCTCAGAAAGCATCTTGACATTGAGGGTGGGGAATAATATGATCTTCGCCAAAGTACCCTATCTCAGAACCCCCAGAACAGGCTCAAAGGTCTGGATTAAACCGCTTCTCGAAAAGCTGTACATCTTCGATGAAAACGAGGATCTCATCTACCCATAAAAAGGATTATCGGCAACCGAGCCTTAAAGACGAAACTCGGCATCAATCCTTTATAAGCGGAAGCTTCACAGGCCTATTCTCCGTATAAGATATTATGGCCCCGAGGGCGGCTTCATGCGTGTTGATGGCATCCTCTAGGTTACAGTGGGATTCTTTATTTTTCAGTATGCAGTCCACGAAGTGATTAACCTCCCCCTCAAATGGATGATGTCTCACATCTGCGGTATCTGGTAAGATTGTGGGTATCTTAACCCAGTCGGTCTGTCCAGGAAACCTTGATGGAACCCAAAATCTATCATTCACGATAGTTCCCTTATCACCGAATATCGTCACCGGGAAATAATAGGGGCTTGCGCAATCGAAGTTTGAGTTTATCTTCCCTACGGCGCCGTTCTCAAACTTCACAAGCATCACCTCGAGACCATAATACTCCATATCCTTGCCGAATCTATGTCCACCGGCGTACGCAAATACCTCGGTTATATTATTCGCCTTTTCTGGCTCCCTACAAGATAGCCACCTCGCCGCGTCGATTGCGTGAACGCCTGCCACGAGGAATGAGCTCACGCCGTACTCCTTCTTCTTCGCCCACCTCCAGCCGCTCCACCAATCCGCAATATGCGAGTTATATCCCGTCTCAATGTAATAGATATCACCGAGGGAACCCTCGGTGACAAAGGATTTTATCGTCTCGAATAATGGGTTCCACCTCAACACGAATCCCACGACAGTCTTAACGCCGGCCTTTCTAACGGCGTCCCTCATCTCCTTCAATTGCTCAAGACTTATGGCCACAGGCTTTTCGATCACCATATGCTTCTTTGCCTCAGCTGCCAAGATGGCTTGCTCTGCGTGGTGCTGTTGCGGGGAGCAGATCGCTATTATGTCCACATCCGGATCGTCAACGAGCTTCCTGTAATCTGTGTAGAACTTCACGTCTTTTAATCCGGAGCTCTTAGCTAGGTTTTGACAGCTGACCAACCTTCTGCTCATTATGGCCACAACCTTTGTATGCGGATTCTTCTCAAAGGCGGGGACATACTGGGTCGAGACCCATCCAGCTCCAGCTATACCAACACCAAGCTCTTCAGAAGACATCAAACTCCAATCTTAAGCCATTTATATAAAATTTCTGCTCGATTTCTCGAAATTCCTTAAAAAAATTTATATAACTCACCAATGTAAGAAATACGAGGTTTGATATGTCTGAGCAGAAAATGTCGAGACGTAAGTTCCTCGGAACAGTTGGCGGATTAGCTGTTGCAGCTGCGGTTGGCTGGGGGTTGGCCGGATATTTTGCATCGAGGCCGGCTGCACCCGTTACTGTAACCAAGACTGCCACGGTCACTAAAACCGTTACAGCCACCGCCACTCCAACGGTCACAACCACTCCAACCGCGCCTCCCGGGAAGAAGGTGGAGATTGAGTGGGGAATTTGGAGCTGGGGTGTCGAGCTGTGTAATGATAATGCCGCGATCTTCAATAAGAATAATCCCGACATATCCCTGAAAGTTACGGTGCTGGGCCCCCCGTTCGCCGAGGCCCTCTACACGAGATATGCCGCCGGAGACCCGGTCGACATACACTACGCTACCCCTGACGTCGCATATGTCGTCCAATATAGGAAATGGGCTGTGGATATGGAGGATTACTTCCCCGAGATCAGGAAATATTTGGACGATATCTATCCGGGGATGAGGGACTTCTATATCAACCCATTCACGGGTAAGGTTCATGGACTCTGCTACTGGGCGGGTCCATACGTCCTCGCATATAACAAGAGGCATCTCGAGGAAGCTGGTATAGGCGCTCCTCCAAAGTCTTATGACGAACTCGCCGAACAGGCTCTGAAGATAAAGAAGAAGGGGATCTGCGACTATCCAATCGGCGCGCTCTGGTCTTGGGGATTCCCGGCCATGTGGTATATGATCATGATAGGGATGCATGAGCCGAAGAAGGGAATGCACTACATGTTCGATGAGGATCTGAATCCTATATTCGACGATAGGGGGACGCCTTTCTATGACGCCGTAAAGTGGTTCCTCGACAGGGTCTTCGTGGATAAGACGATCTCTCCCGGAATTAGGGAATATGATGAGTCGGGGATAACGACGGCTATAGGAGCTGGCAGCGTAACATTCGCCCTCGCCTTCCCGGACTACGACATAGCTGGAGCAAACGTCCCCGAGGCCAAGGAGAGCGGGAACATAACGATGTGCCTGAATCCAGGCTCGGGATACACGGTCTACCATCCGACCAATTACAGCGTCTCGAAACGCTGTATGGATAGGGGAAAGGATGCCCAGGAGGCTGTCTGGCGTGTTATGCAGTTCTTGGGAGGGAAGACGACGGATGCGAGGCCGGACTTTGAGCATGGAGAGTATTTCGTCTGCAACAGGCTGATCAGACAGTATGGTGTAACCTCTGCATATAGGCCTGTCATGGAGGATCCGACCAACAAGAAGGCGTTGGAGAAGTTGAAGATACCGGTCGATGTACTCCTTGAACAGTATGAGAAGTTGTCGCCGATCCTATGGAGAGATCCTCACCTAACGCCATGGTGGGGAGACTGGTTCAGCTCTCCAAGCAGCGAGGTGGGTGGAAGGGTTAAGCCAAAGTTTGAGGAATTCCTAACGGGGGCCAGAAGCCATAGCGAGAGCGACATATTAAAATTCCTAAAGGAGATAGCTGACGACTGGAAGAAGGCGAAAAAGGAGGCCGGCATGTAGATTGAATCAGAAGATAAGAACAATACTTATCTGTCTGATACCGGCCTTAACCCCCCTATTTTTATTAGGCTATTACCCGCTTGGTTATGCATTCTATCTCAGCTTCACATACTATAATCTTAAATCGGCTATCCCCCCACACTTTTGCGGCTTAGACAACTACATCTCACTATTCTCCGACCCGGTCTTCATAACCTCTCTAAGAGCGACGGGGATCTTCGCCCTGATAACGGTCCCCCTCGTCACTCTGGTCTCGCTCGGAGAGGCAGTTCTACTATCCATGGACTTTAAGGGTGTGAAGATACTTCAAGTATTAGCTCTCATCCCATGGGGCATACCGCTCGTCGTCAGCGGCGCGGTCTTCAGATTCTTATTCGACATAAACTTCGGGCTATTCAACTACATAATGTTAAGCCTAGGCTTCATAGACAGGTATCAGTCATGGCTGTCCATGCAATGGCCGGCGATGTTCATAATGATCTTAGCGTATCTGTGGGTTCAAACCCCCCTACCCACCCTCCTATTCCTCGCGGGAATCCAATCCATTCCCAAAGAGCTTTATGAGGCCGCCTTGATAGACGGCGCCAAACCTTTAGCGCGATTCAGAGTCGTCACCTTTAACTGGCTCAAACCCATTCTCCACATAGTGTTGGTCTATACGTCTCTCGGCGCCCTCTGGTGCTTTGATCCCGTCTACGTCATTACGGCTGGGGGGCCCGCGGACTTCACAAAACTCATAACGTACTTCACCTATGAGAGGATGTTCAGCTACCTCAACTTTGGACAGGCTGGGGCCGTGACGATAATGATCCTAGCCCTGACGGGCTTATTGATCTATGCTTACTTTAAGGCGTTAAGGCTTGGTAGGCTCAGATTGAGGGTGTGATGTGGGATGAAATTGAATAGAGTTGGGGTGTATGTGGCCGCATTCCTCCTCGCGTTCTGGGTATTATTCCCGATCTACTGGATGGTAAATCTCAGCATGCAATCCGACAGCGAGATCTACACGGTTCCACCATACTTGTTCCCGCCGAATCCATCTCTCAGAAATTACTGGTTTTGCTTTAACGTGGATGAGGCGATAAAATACTTCATGGAGCTCGGGACCTCTCTATTCCTATTCGTTCCCGGAACCATAAGGGATTTCCCAAGGGCGATTTTGAACAGCGTGATAGTCGGTGTGACGGTAATGATCTATAACATGATAGCGGGGACGCTGGGCTCCTTCGCTCTTTCGAGGATAAGGTTCAGGGGAGATACACCCTTATTCCTTGCCTCGATAGTCGGGAGGCTGATGCCGCCGGTCGTCATCGCCGTTCCATACTACGTCATTATAAGGAGCCTCGGATTACTTGACACCCTAATCTCGGTCATCTTAGTTCACATAATGTTCACGATGCCGTTCACGATCTGGATTCTAAACACATACTTCATGGGGATACCTATAGACATGGAAGACGCCGCAAGGGTTGATGGATACTCCTACTTTGAAATCCTGCGGAAGGTAACCCTTCCCATCATAAAGCCCGCGATCGTGGCAATCGCCATAACCTCGTTCATGATCTCATATGGGGAGTTCTTCTTCGTCCTAATTCTCACCAAATCTGCCGCCGCAAGAACCCTTCCGGTGATCATAGGATTATCCGTCGCGGTTCCGAGATACAGCAAGGGATTGATGTGCGCAATGGGAGTTATGGCCATGATACCAGCCATAATAATCGTGGTGCTCTTCAGGAGATATCTGATAAGAGGGCTTGTCGCCGGAGCGGTAAAGTAAAGATGCTCTATCCAGAAAATCTCCGCTAATCCCGCAGACCTCATAGCGGCCCCTACCACCTTCATGTTTCAGGACTACGTTCCTTGCCTCAACTCGATATGCATCTTCGGGTCGGCCTCAAGTTCAAATCTTTGTGATCTCCCTCGTCCTGACGAGCTCGACGACCTTTCTCTCCCGGTCAAGGCTTAATACCCTGATCTTGTCCCTTATCTCGAGCTTCATCAGCATGTGTCTTAGCTCTGGGAGGGTTAGATCCATGCCCCTTTTCCTCAACTCATCTAATAGGTCGGTTTCGAGAGATTTTCCCCCAACTTTCTCCAAAATCTCTATGATCCTCGGATAGACCTCGCTTCCAGGTCTAATCCCTCTTTTAACGGCCTTCTTTCCAACACCTTTCATATCCATCAGCTCAGCCTATCATAGTCAGCTGCCTCTCATGATATCTGAGCAGCTCCCCGATCCTTTCATACTCCTTGATCATCTGCGGGGAGATGCTTGGCTTAACGATCTTCAAGGCTTCCTCGAAGTCCATCTTCGAGACATACTCCGCGTCGAGGTTTCTTCTGAGGGTATTCATGGCCGCCTCCCTGCAGAGCGCCGCTAGGTCTGCCCCAGAATATCCCTCGGTTCTGGAGGCAAGCTCCTTCAAGGATACGTCCGGCGATAGGGGCATCTTCCTCGTATAGATCTTCAGGATCTCGTATCTCGCCTTCTCATCCGGTGGTGGGACGTAGATCAGTCTATCAAATCTCCCGGGCCTGAGGGCGGCCGGATCCATCAGATCAGGTCTGTTCGTGGCTCCGATGACCATGACGTCCGAGAGCTCCTCTATCCCATCTATCTCGGCCAGGAATTGGCTTGCAACCCTGTTCGCGACCCCGGAGGAGTCATCGATCATATCCTTCCTCGATATTATCGACTCAACTTCATCGAAGAAGACTATGCATGGAGATGCCTGCCTGGCCTTTCTAAATATCTCTCTTATCGCCTTCTCAGACTCGCCGACCCACTTATTGAATATCTCAGGCCCTTTGACGGAGATGAAGTTGGCCTCGCTCTCGGTAGCTATCGCCCTCGCGAGCAGGGTCTTTCCGCACCCAGGCGGACCGTATAGTAATATCCCCTTCGGGGGCTTGATTCCGAGCCTCTCAAACTTCTCCGGATACTTTAGCGGCCATTCAACCGCCTCTATAAGCCTCCGCTTAACCTGTTCAAGTCCTCCTATATCCTCCCATCTAACGTTTGGAACCTCTATCTCAACCTCTCTTAGAGCGGTCGGGGTTATCTCCTTGAAGGCGTTCATGAAGTCCTTCATGACCACGACGAGATTATCTAAGATCTCGGGCGGGATCTTCTCCTCGCTGAAGTCTATGTTCGGCAGAATCCTCCTAATAGCCTTCATCGCCGCCTCCCTGCATAGGGCGGCTAGGTCCGCTCCAGTATATCCCCTGGTTATCTCGGCTAGTTTGTCGAGATCCACGTCCTCGGCCAAGGGCATGCCCCTGGTGTGTATTTGTAGGATCTCCTTCCTCCCATTCCTATCCGGTATCCCTATCTCGATCTCCCGGTCGAATCTCCCAGGCCTCCTGAGAGCTGGGTCGAGGGCGTTCGGCCTATTCGTCGCACCGATAACTATTACTTGGCCCCTTGATTCGAGTCCGTCCATTAGGGCCAGTAATTGGGCCACAACCCTCTTCTCAACCTCTCCCGTCACCTCGCTTCTCTTCGGCGCGATCGCGTCAAGCTCGTCGATGAATATTATCGACGGGGCTTCCTCCTCGGCCTTCCTGAAGATCTCCCTAAGCCTCGCCTCCGTCTCACCATAATACTTGTTCATGATCTCAGGGCCGTTTATCAGGATGAAGTTCGCCTCAGCCTCGGTCGCGACCGCCTTAGCCAACAAGGTCTTACCGCATCCGGGTGGGCCGTAGAGCAGGACGCCCTTCGGAGGATCTATTCCAAGCTTCTGGAATAGCTCCGGATATCTTAGCGGGAGCTCTATCATCTCCCTTATCCTCTGGATCTGCTCCTGCAGTCCTCCAATATCCTCATAGGTTACGCTGGTTCTGAACGCCCTCTCCTGGACGACCTTGCTGTGGATGACGAGCTTGGTCTTCGGGGTTATCTTAACTATCCCGGAGGGCCTAGTCTGGATGACTGCGAAGGTGAATAGGTTTCCGAAGAATAGGACTGGAACTATGTTCTTCTGGACGAGCGGATACTCTATAAGCCTGCTCTTGACGAGCCTCGTGAAGTTCTCATCGGGTCTTATCGAGGAACTCACCGGGGCCAAGACGACCAGCTGAGCCTCCTTCACGTTCGCCTTCCTAACCGTGACCCAATCGTTCAGCGAGACTCCCGCGTTGCTCCTGATGTAGCCGTCTATCCTGATAACATCCTTCTCATCCTCGAGGTATCCCAGCCAGAGGGTTGCGGCCGCTATCTTCCTACCCCTTATCTCAACCATGTCTCCGGTCTGGAATCCCGCTGAGGCTCCAACCTCCCTATCTATCCTCGCTATACCATATCCGACATCTCTTTGACGCGCTTCGGCGACCCTCAACCTCAGCTCCCTAACCTTCATCTGAATAATCCTTTACGAGACCACTATTTAAGCCAAAGCCGTTCAGAGTTTAATTATGCATGACTTAGGTTTATTAGGTTAGAGCCTCGTACTCATTAAGACATTTATCTCCTGAATATCCTCGAATCTCCTGAGATACTCTTCAAGCCTCGCCGACGCCCCCTCCTCCTCGGGTATGGTGAACATGGCCTCGACGACGGACATCCCGAAGGCGAACGGCTTGACCTTCGCATCTCGCATGGGAAGCTCACAGCTCGCTCATGGGGATCTATCGGCCTCCTACATGAGGTGCAGAGCGGTAAGACTATCTGCTCGCCCATCTCCTAGATTACCGGCTTAGACCATAATATAATGATTATTGGTTGTAAGCCTTAAGTCCCTCTGATCTCTGGTAACCTCGAAGTCTGGTGGAAATGGCTTATCAGCTATCCTATAGACCGATCTAAGCCTTGTCTCCTCAGCCTTTTCCGCATCTTTATCAGCTATCCGCCCCCACATACCGCTAAGCCCAAATATGTCTATTCTTATATCCTCTATCACTCTTCCTCATAGCCTCTATGACAGCCCACTTAGCTCTTTTAAGCTCTTCATCCAAATATCTATGAAGGATTTAGACGCGTCTATTTTCGATTATGTCTCGAACTGTTTTATCTGAGTTTGTGGATCTATGCTTGGATATGGTTGATAGGTTTGTTGAATTGCTCCACCATAGGTTGGGTTTCTTGTTCTAGGGATCTCTCCGGCTGGGTAATGGTGGATGGGTGTGGATGATGTCGAGGTTAGGAGGGTGTTTGTGGATACGGCGTGGAACAGGAAGCCGCATGCATGCTATGATCCTGAGAGTGATGAGTTCTTTGAGGTCCAGAGGCTCGCGGATCTCAAGGACTATGAGGAGATCTACTTGGATTCTTTATTGTTTCCGGGGATATGGAGCGAGCTGAGGGAATTGATCATCGATGGACATAAAGTCTATCATTTTACTAGGTCTTGGTGGTGGAGGAAACTGAGAAAACGCTTCAGCGGCGACCTGAGGGATAGATTTAAGTCCAGGAATGTTAGGAAGAGCGACTTTGGGGATGCCTATATCCTCTGGAAAGTCTATGAGATGGGCGTCGCCAAAGGAAACATGCATAAGTGGTTTAAGCCGATCAGCGTTGTAGATGTTGAGCTTAGACCCCTGTTGATGAAGGAGGCTATTGTTGCCAAGACGGTTGATAGGCTTGAGAAGTTGAAGGACGTGGATGTTCAAGTGGACGAGGTCAAGGAGATGAAGGAGCTATTACGGAGGGTTCGACGTGAGATAGTTGAGAAGGGCTTTAAGCTGATGCCGTGGCTCAGCCGAGTATCAAGGGAGCTTGGCTTGGAGAGAGACGACTTGAACGCCTTAACAGGGCTGATTGGGCTAATGACCTACATGAAGCAAGTATCTTATCATAAGGCGTTAAGGTATCTTGGGCTGTATAGGGCGAGGAATAAGGAGATTAAGAGGTGTAGCGGTAAGGCTAGAAGATACTTGATGATGGTGGCGATATCGATGGTCAGCAGAGAGGGTAGATGGCCACCTAGACTCAGGGATCTACGAGCGACTCTAAGGAAGTTGATAACTACAATGCATGGGCTGGAGCCTCTCGGGTCTAGGCGGGGCGAAGGCCATGGTAACGCCTCGTCTGCCATCCAGGGACCGAAATAGCTTGTTGCGGGGCTACTATGGCGGCCATACCGCCTAGACCCTCCCTCTCCTCCTCTTCTTTGTCTGATTCACACCTTCTAGCCGTTTACGGTTACTCGATTATGAGAGATTAATTTTGCCCCTAATCTTGATTTGAAGATCTCTAAGATCTTTGGAGGTGGGGGCAAAGTACTGCTCGGACGAAGACGTAATCTAGTTGGATCCTTCGCCACCTACGACTTCACTTACCTCTAAAACCTTTGACATCAGGCTATTCAGCGAAGCTGCATCTGGTTTTATCCCGGAGAATGGACCATCCTCTTCAAGTTAGTTATTTGAGAAGGCTTGGGAGGATGGATGAGATCATCTCAACCATAGTCCTTGGAGAATGGATCATATTCTTCAAGGAAGTTGATTGAAAATCCATATCCCCAAACCTCCTCAAATAATCTCCGATCGACGTCTCATCGGCGAGCTTGAAGATCCTGTCATAGAATTTGATGGGGATGTTCTCGATAAACCTCCTAAGGTAGAAGATCTGCTTAAGCTCTCGATAAACTCTCCTCGCCTCCCTCACATAATCGCTCGGATCATCCCCCGATTCCAGCTCGGATAGGGCTGAGGCCATGTTCATCGATATCA
>NJEK01000063.1 GCA_002255105.1 Candidatus Wolframiiraptor sp. EX4484-121 | reverse complement strand
ACGCATTCGGGCGCTATCTTACGTCTCTAATCCTCCCTTACCTGGACTATCATCTCGATCTCAACCGGTATGTTGAGCGGGAGCTCATTGACGCCTACGGCGCTCCTAGAGTGCTTACCTCTTTCGCCGAAGACTTTGACCAGGAGATCGGAGGCCCCGTTCACGACCCAAGGTTGTCTATTGAAGTTCTCAGCGCTGGCCACGAAGCCCGTTACCTTCACTATCCGCTCAACCTTATCCAGATCCCCCATCGCATCCTTGATTATCGCTATGCAGTTTAGCGCCGCCTTCTCGGCTGCCTTATACCCCTCCTCCTCACTCACCTCCTTACCCAATTTCCCGGTGATATACGGCTTCCCCTCCACAAGGGGTCCTTGTCCAGATATGAATAGCAGATTCCCGACCTTAACGTATGGCACGTAGGTCGCCACAGGCTTTGGGGCTGGCGGTAATTCTAATCCTAGCTCCCTTATCCTCTTCTCGACTTCAACCATGCCTGTTAAATACTCTCGGATATAATTAAGGATTTAGATCGCCCAAAATCGCCATTTCTCGCCGATTAATTTCTACCGGTGAGTACTTGAACCGGCGGAAAGATCCCCGAAGATGTGTAACGGTCTCAAATGGAAAAGTTAAGTGACTTTGGATTCTAAACATGCGGCTAAGCCTAATATATTACTCTAATCTTATCATCCCTGCTATGAGTTTGAAGAAGGATCTTAGAGATGGAAAGGTTACTTTGGGGACGTGGATAACTATCAACCACCCAGATGTCGTTGACGCCTTATCGGATCTAAACTTTGATTGGATATGTTTCGATTTAGAACATGCCCCTATAGATCCATCTGACTTGGAGTTCTTATTGATGCCTTTGAAAAATGACTCGCCTACACCCATGGCGAGACTTTCATGGAATGATCAAGTGATCGTGAAACGGGTCTTAGATATGGGGGTTAGGGGGCTCGTCGTGCCCATGGTCAACACCAGAGAAGACGCGGAGAGGATGGTTAGATACGCCTCCTACCCCCCGAAGGGGATAAGGGGGGCCGGGCCGAGGAGATGTATTAGATACGGCGAGTTGGACTTTTTGAAGTATTATGAGGGCTTTGAACGCGATGAGCGGGTCCTAGTAGCTCAGATAGAAACTCCACAGGCTTTGGAGAACTTGGAGGAGATCGCGTCGACGCCGGGTATTGATGCGCTTTTCATAGGCCCCTTCGATCTAACGGTGAACCTAGGCATTCCAACTCAATACGATAATCCTAAGTTCAAGGAGGCAAAGAAGAAGGTGCTTAAGGTCTGTGAGAGATACGACATCGCCCCGGGGATCCACGCGCTGATCCCGGAGATGGTTAAACAAGCGGTCGATGAAGGATTTAGGTTCGTTGCCATAATGAATGACATGAAGGTTATGAAGGACGGGTTCAAGAAGATACTGATAGAGCTCGGGAGGCTGGAAGAACGGGTGGTAAGAGGCTACTGAATTCCAAGAATTATCCATAAATTTTCCCGGAATCTGAAAGCTCATGCCAGAGTTCTAAAGAAGCTCCTCCAACAGGTTCTGAGCCCATCGGTCACGAACTACATCGAATAATGTGTAGATGAGGCTCGCCTATGATTTTCACGTTGTTTAGCCGCGCGGCTTCCCCTTAATGAAAAATCTAGGAAATCTCGGGAAAATCTTAACATGAGCTGTAAATTCATCTTTTAGCGCGCGGTGTGGCGGAAATATATTTATAAGGCATCATCTCCGGGAAGATAACATGCCGGCGAAGGTCAAAATCGATAGGGATTCCTGTATCGGTTGCGGAGCCTGTATAGCGTTGGTCCCGGACTTCTTTGAACTGAATCAAGACGACGGAAAATCGCAGGTGGTTGAAAAATACCGCGTGGGAGGAGACCCTGCTTTAGGGGAAGCTCCCGATAACCTCGTCAATGACATAAAGTCGGCTGCCGAGGGCTGCCCCGTTAGCGCCATTAAGGTCGAATAAAAATAACGCACCTTCCTCCTTAATTATTTTATCTTTCAAATTGCTTTGCAAGCCCATGTTGGATGTAGCCTTCTATCACCCCTTCCTTGGCCGTGGTGCATCATATTTTCGGAGAGAGGGTTAATTTACTTCCTAGTCCACCTTAATCCTTGATGGAGTTAGCTGGAATCGTTGGGAAGCCTAACGTTGGGAAGAGCACGATGTTCTCGGCCATGACCCTAGCGCCGATCGAGATAGCGAACTACCCATTCACGACCATCAGACCCAATAGGGGGGTCAGCTACCTGAGGATAAAATGCGTCTGCAGGGAGCTGGGCGTCAAGGATAACCCGAAGAACAGCAAATGCGTAGACGGGGTGAGGTTCATCCCAATCGAACTCATAGACTGCCCTGGGATAATCAGGGGGGCGCATGAGGGGAGGGGGCTGGGGCTACAGTTCCTCGACGAGATAAGGCAGGCTTCAGCCCTAATAGTGGTCGCCGACGCGGCCGGGGCAACGGACCCCGACGGAAATCCGGTGAAACCTGGGACAGGCGACCCGGTAGAGGATGTTAGGCTCGTCGAGGAGGAGCTCGATTACTGGCTTGAAGAATTGTTGGCCTCGGACTGGGGGCGGATCTGTAGGGTTGTCGAGAACAGGGTCGGAGAACTCGAAGATGAGCTCTACAAGAAGTTTTCGGGATTGAGGATGAGCATGGAGCTTATACATGAAACGATCCAAGATCTAGACCTAGATCCAGCCCACCCATCGAGATGGAGTGGGGAGAAGCTCCGGGAATTCATCACCGAGCTCAGAAGGAGGAGTAAGCCCATAATCGTCGCCGCGAACAAGATAGACATCCCGGAGGCGGAGGACGGCGTTAAGAGGCTTAAAGAAGCAGGTTACGAGGTGATCCCGGTTAGTGCGGAGGCCGAGAGGATCCTCAGGCTGGCGGCGGAGAAGGATCTGATAAGGTATCTACCAGGAGACTCGGATTTCGAGATCATAGACGACTCAAGGCTCAGCTCAGCCCAGCGCAGGGCTTTAGAGATGATTAGGGAGAATGTGTTAAGGAAGTGGGGATCGACAGGAGTTCAAGAAACCGTGAATAGAGCATACTTCGACCTCCTCCAATACATACCAGTATATCCGGTCGAGGATCCGGAGAAGCTGACCGACCGGGATGGAAACGTCCTCCCAGACGTCTACATAGTTCCAAAAGGCTCGACCCCAAGAGACCTAGCATACATGATACACACAGATCTTGGAAGGACATTCCTATACGCCATCGACGCTAGGAGAAAAATTAGGCTTGGGGAAGATTATAGGTTGAAGTGGGGAGATGTGATCTCGATCGTGGCGGCCGGGAAGAGGGGCTAATCATCGATGAATGAGAACTCCCTCAAGATCTCGCCAACCTTCCTAAAATTAACTCGAAATGAAGTAGGGGAGGTGGCTAAGATCCAGCCTGAGTTGAGGAATTCCTCACCTCCCACTATCACATCGGCTTCATCCAATGAGAGGTCTGGAGAATCTAATCGACCGGCGGCGTATAGGAGGAGCTTACCTATCATATAGAGGATTAGGACGACTCTCCTAGGAAGCTTCTCCTAATTCTTTATGACGATCACGTTTTCATGGAATTCTAGAAGGAGTTTAAGTGCATTTACATGCTTCAGGATCTCTTCTGCCATAACTTCCTTGTCGATTGTTAAACTCTGAACAAGTTTCTTTAAACGTTCCTCTGCACTTTCATTCATTAGGGGATCCCCTAAGCTTAGCCTCTATCGTGGATATGGCCTCCTTCATCCTCATGGTCTCCGCGACATAGATTCCCCTCTCACTCCTCTGAATAAATCCCTTCGAGAGAAGCTCGCTCAGCAAGGCTCTTGTATAATTTTCCGGAAAGTCTAACGCACTTGAGATCTCCTTAATGGAGGCTCCAGGAGAATCCGTTAATTCAGCCAGATAGGCAAGCTTCTTGGCAAAGAGATAGAGGAGGACGTGGTAGATCTTTGGGATACGGCTTCTGTCGGCTATTATCACAGGCTTACCGTCCTTCGTCAATCTTATGAACTCTTTAGCCTTAGGCAAGACATCGCTTATGATGTTTTGCTCATCGATCATCAACTGCTCTCTTATCAGCTCCTTAAGAGACCTATTCATCTCGCTTTCTAGAAAGCAAAAACTTCATTTAAATTTTTTGCTTTCTACGCTCTACCCGTCGCCTAGGTATTTCGTTGAATAGTATCCCCACTCCTTCTTGCTCCCAAAGCTCCTAACACCCCTCTCCCTCACCTGCTTCCTAAGCCTCTCGGCCTCCTCGTGGTCGATCTCCCCCCTCCGCTCAAGGTAGTCTATGACCTCGAACGCCTCCTCATCGTCCTCGCATCTCCTAAGATAGTCTATCGGGGTGGGCATGCCCGGTCCTTTACGCCTCTCGGCCTCCCTCTCTCCCTCCTCGATATCTGTTCGGACGGCGTCTATCGAGAGATACATCTTCTTCAGCACGATCTCCCTGTATAGGTTTGGGAATAGTTTCTTGAACGTCTTCTCATCTATCTCCATCCTCTTCTCCCCTCTGGTATGAATAGGGCTGTGGGCATCTTCCTCAAAACTTTCCTCAGCTCGGAGATGTTTAAACCTTTCTTGACGTCTCCGAAGATGTCGCATCTAGGCGGGTTTAGGTAGCTTGAATGCTCCTTCAAGATTATCTCAATCTCATGGCCCCTCCCACCCTTGATCCTGATCCTCCATAAGCTCCCATATCTGAGAGGCTCCGGAACATCTATCCGCTCCACTCCCAGGATCTCATAGCCTAATTGATTAATCCTCCCCTTAACCTTCTCCAGATCCTCGGAGTCTATCTCAACATCTACGTCGCTGCTGGGCTTGATTATCCCCCTCCAGACGCTTCCAACTAACCTCGGGTTGAATTCGCTCAAGCTCTCCATGACCTCTAATGCCTCCTCTCTAAGCTCCCTCAACCTCCTCCAATAATCCTCCCCCTCAACCTCTAACGCGTATTCGAGGATCTTTAACGCAACCTCCCGATTACTTGGGAGAATAGATGTCTTCAGGGCTTCAGCGGCTGCCCTCTTAGCATCGACATACTCTCCACATTCTCCATTATAGAGTAGTTTTGCGGCCTCGAACGCGACCAGATCTCTAAGTTGCCGCCTTGATCTCCTCGGCCTCCTTAATCTCTCTCTCAACTCTCTCCTCCGTATAAACCCACTCTGGAACTTTTAAGACCTTGCTCTTAATCACCCCAACGTGTCTGGGCACCGTTATCTTCTTCACCTCTTGATAGATGTCCGACGCGGTCTTCCCAAGGACAAATTCTTGAGCGAGCTGCGAGAGGTTGAGCCTGCTAGCCGCCTCCTCCAGTATCTCCTTCATGGCCTTCCTGATGAGCTTTGCCTTGATCGAATGCGACCTAACCTTCTTTAGGGTGAAGGCGGTTGCTTGAACTCTTAGGTCGAATCCGTCCTTAGTCGTCAAATTGAATATCCCGTCTATCCTACTCGACCCCCTCCTGACCAAGCTTCTAACGAATTCTCTACCATACTTGTGGCCATAGAAGATTGTCTCGGCGATCGAGTCCTTGACCCTGACGATCTTGAACCTTATGAGGAGATACTGTTTTGAGAAGTCTCCGGTGATCGTGTAGAGGCTAACCCAGATGGTTCTCCCGATAACCTGGCTCGGATCGGAGGCCCATGTAGTCCCGATCTCCTTATAGCCAAAATACCTCGGGGAATATATGGTGTAGATCTGCTTAGGCGCCTTCTTCTCGGCTGAGGGTCTCCGCGGCATCTCAAGGCTACCCCTGAGAGAGCCATTATAAGAACCTTCAGAGATCCATTGAGGCACCCCCCAACTGTCCAACCAAATTAAACTTATATGGAGAATCCTTCAAGTTTAAGCCGTGCCTGAGCGCCTCACGATGATATGCATTCTCTTGATGATCTCTCTAGTAGCCTTAACGATCCGCCCGGTTTACGCGGATAAGCTTGTGGTCGCGGTGACGATGTCCCAGCTCAAATCCGTCGTCCAGGAGATCGGCGGGGAGAAGATTTCGGTGGAGTGCATTATCCCGGCGGGGGCGGATCCACACAGCTATGAGCCGAGCGAACAAGTCTTGGCGAAGGTTCTCTCAAATGCTTCTCTGATCGTGATGAGCGGGCCGACCCACCTCTTAGTCGAGAAGAAGATCTGGGAGCTACATGATAGAGGAATCTTGCGGAGCCCGATAATAGATTATAGGGATTATGTGAGGGAGGGATTAAGGATCTTGAAGAACGCGAAGACCGGCACCCCGAACCCGCATGGATACATGTTCTCCTTGATGGGCTTGGAGGCGATCGCCAAGGCCGTTGCAAAGAGGCTTATCGAGATAGATCCGGAGAATCGAGGCTACTATGAGGCGAACTTGGAGAGATATCTCTCAAAGCTATCCTCGATCAGAGAAGAGGTAAGAAAGCTTGGGATCCAGGGTGTAAAGGTGATCTTGCTCGGGCCTCCGATGCAGTATGTGGCCGAGGATCTAGGTCTCAGGATCGTTGACTGGATTCTCCCAGAGCTCTCGATCGAGGTGACGGAGGGGGATGTGTTGAGGATTGAGGATGAGATTAGGTCTGGTGAGGCCGACCTAGTCTTCGTCAGCGACCTAGAGCTATCGAGGCAGGGCAAGTTCCTCGGCCTATTAAGAGAGCATAGGATACCACATGTGACGGTTCCGGTTCTGAGTTTATCGAATGAGCCTCACATGATCTCCCTCCTCGCCGCCACATCAATAAAGTATAGGTCGGGGCTGGTGATCGGCGGCTCGAGTGAGGATGGTTTGTGGAGATCGATGTTGATCCCATCGATCACCGCCAACATTATATTGGCGCTCTTTGTAGCTTTATTGCTGTTGAAGGTGAGGAGCTATGCAAGGGAGCGTTGAAGCCCATGGGGTAACGTTTAGATTTGGGGAGAAGTTGGCTCTAGAGGATGTGAGCTTCAAGATCTCCTCACCATTCTACTGCGTGGTGATGGGGCCTAACGGCGCCGGGAAGACGACCCTCCTCAAGATAATGCTTGGATTGCTGAAGCCTCAGGAGGGTTGGGTCAGGGTCTATGGATATGATTCGGTTAGGGATTCTAGGCACGTTAGGGAGTTGGCGGGATACGTTCCCCAAGTTGTAAACATCGATCAGAGGGTTCCGATAACGGTTGAAGAGCTCGTGGCGATGGGAGCCCTATCGAAGACCATACCTCCAAGAATAATAACGAGGGGGATTAGGGACAGGATTAGAGAGGTCTTGGAATTGGTCGAGATAGACGATCCGTCGGCGCTATTCACGGAGCTTAGCGGAGGATTGAGGCAGAGGGCCTTGATAGCGAGGGCCTTGATCAAGAATCCTAAGCTCCTCCTACTCGATGAGCCCTTCTCGATGCTGGACTTCGACATGAAGTGTCAGATAGCCGAGCTACTCTATCAGCTTCACAAGAAGTTCGAGATAGATATATTCTTGGTCGCCCACGAGCTAAGCCCATGCATAGAGCTTGAGCCTACCGTGATCCTACTGAATAAGCGGGTATACGCGATTGGGAGGGCTGAAGAGGTATTGAGGCTTGAAAACTTGACCTCGAGGAGCATAATGTTCGCGTTAACCATGCTCCACTCGATCCTAGGCGGGGCGATCCTCGGAATATACCTAAACATAGTCTTGGGGATGAGTATCCCGGTGCCGGTGATCGCAACCCTAACGGCCATAGGCTTATCGATCCTAGCCGCCGAGCTGATCGAGAGAGGTTTCGCTGAGGATGTGGCGATAGCCTTAAGCGTCTCGATAGCCACGACCATAACGATAGTCTTCAGCTTCCTAGCAGCATATCTGTCGAGCACGGCGATCGCCGAGGCATGGCTATACATAGCCGGGACATCCGCCATAGCCACCATAGACGATTTCTCCCGAATCCTAACAGCGTCGATAGTGGTGATCCCATTGATCCACACAATATCTAGGGAGCTGAAGTATATCGCATTCGATGAGGATGGGGCGAAGGCCCTTGGATTAAGCGTGAGATTCTACAGATACCTCTTCTATTCTCTGATCGCGTTGGCAGCCTCAATACTCTCCTCGACGATAGGGGTCTTGGTCACCCACGTGATCATGGCCGTGCCCGGAGCCGTGGCCTTGAGATTCAGTAAAAGGGGCTCTTCCTCCATCTCATATCTCACGGCCATCGGCCTCATGGTGGCCGGGTACTTTTTCGCCAGATTGATCAATATTCCTCCGAGTGGAGGGGTCGGGATATTCTCAGCCATATTAATTCTGATCATGATGGCTTGGAGGAGGCGTGCTTAGATCTCTCCAAGGATCTTATGGCTTTCAGCGTGAGATTCGCCATACAAAGTATGTCATCCAGGGTTGTGAGGAGGGATCTCACGCCCCTCTCACATCTAATCTCGAATAGGATCACCTTTCCAGCTCGGGTCATCTTGAGTTTTAATCCCCTCGGGAGCGGCTGATTGTCTGGTTCAAGGCTCTTCGCGATTATCTCGGCCTCCCTCTCATCCATGAACGTCAGACTCAGCTCGGCCTCACTTAGAATCTCCAAGCATCTCACCCGTAATCCTATCGACCTCCAAAACGAATAACGTCTTCTTCATCTTCGGTATCTCAGCCCCAGCCGCTATGTCGTGGCCCCCTCCCCGACCTCCAACGATCCTCGCAGCCTTCTGTAGGATCTCGCCGAGATCCAAGCCCATCTTGATCAGCTTCTTGCTGGCCCTCGCGGAAACCTTTATCGACCCCTCGGCCGAGGCCATGGCTATTAGGATCTTATCTTCTCCTAGGATTCCGGTTGAGGAGATCATCGAGGCAACCGAGCTTATCAGCTTGTGATCTATTACGTCCCCGCCGTCTATGACTATCGTGTGTTTCAGCTCCTGCCTGCTCTCATCCCTCATCGCATACTCTATGGATCTGGCGAGCTTAATCCTATAATCCTCTAAGAGCTTCTGGGCTTTTTCTAGGAGTTCGGCGCGGTTACCCATCGCGACCGCTATCCCGACCCACTCATTCCCAGTCTTTCCACAGGCGTTTAAGAGGGAGGCGAACTCCCTAGCATCCCTAAGATGGGTCCAGGGCTCCTCCTTAACGAGCTCATAGACCTTTCCGATTAAGCCCCTCGCCAGGCTGGGCGGAAGCCCGAGCGATGCCAGATGCTTCATCAAACCATTATAGAGCTTCTTCTTCTCATCCTCGTCGAGTTCGGCTAAAACCTTCCATCTGTCATCCTCCTTGACCTTAATCCCGACATCCATTAGGAAGCTATATGCTCTCGACTCGTCTCCGGAGATTCCGGGGATGAATGGGTTGGTTGTGCTGGCCAGGGCTATGTGGATCGGCTTATAGCTCCTGCCATAGAATAGTAGATCCTCCTCAACCCTCATCAACCCGGCGTCGACGGAGTCTTTAACTATGAGCTCATTTAATCCGTGGAGAGATCTCCCATCGATCCTATCCTGCAGATCTCCTAGAGCTCCGACGACCGCGATTGGAGAGTAGCTCACGTTCTCCCCATTTAACGCCTTGGCCACGAGATACGTCACTCCAGCCCCGCTTATCTCATCCGCCCCATTTATCCCATAGAGATGCGGATTCGCTTGGATTATGTTTTTGGATGCCTCGCCCATAGGCTCATGATGCCTCTGAGAGGTCCTTGAGGTCCTCGAAGACCTCGTCTATGCCCCCAACCGCCCTCGTCAAGAACCTCGCCCCCTCCCTCAAGAACATTATCGAGGCTATGGCTCCTGAGGAAAGCCCGTCGGCATCATTATGGCAGAAGATCATGAAAGATCTACCCTCATCTATGAGCTTCCGGATCTCTCCGGCAACCCTTTCAACCTCTTCGAGGAATTCTCGGTAAATGCTCTCATCCAAGCTCATTACTCGACCCCAATCTAAATCTCGCCCTATATAGATAAACCTCACTTGCTGATGATTGCTTAAGACCCAGACTATCTGTAGGCGTATATGAGCTTCGGCTGCCAGTCAGGCGGCAGGACCCCCCTTCTCTTATAATATTTCACGAGCCTATGGATCTTGGCCTCAACGAGCTGAAGCCTATGCCTATTATATCGATCACTTCTATTCTTGCTTAGATGGACGTGCATCCTCCTAGCCCGCTCAAGCAGGTTTGCAAGGTCTTCGGGGATCTCGGGTAGGAGATTATTCTCCTTCAGGATCTGGGTTATGCTCTTCCCGGTTATCTGCTTAACGAGTGGGACTCCATGCTGATCCCTCAGAATAATCCCTATCATGCTCGGCGGATAGCCCTCCTTCGCATACTTAACCACGAGAGCCTCAACCTCATCGGGGGTGAGCTTAACCCAGGATGGTGGAGCCTTGCTGATCGGCCTCTTCGACCCCGACCTCCCCCGCTTACGGGCATGCATCCTCGCCATCTTCCGCCTTGAAACATCGTTGGAGGCCGATTATTTAAGGTGTTGGGGGTGGGTTTATGTTTCCGCGGCGGCTTAAAAGAGACAAAACTTATCCGCGTTGAGAGCGGTCTTTCATCAAAGGGAGTATGTATGCGAGGACCCATGAGATCTTGAACTATAAGGTTTATCTCACCTATCGTGGGAGGCTTAGGGTTAGGAAGACGAGGATAAAGCACCATGAGCCGAATCCAAGCCTCTTGAAGAAGTATATCGTCGAGGCCAGGCATAGGTGGATTAAGGGGAGGAGGGAGGAGGCCGCGAGGCTCGTTGGGAGAACTCTACACTACGTCGGCGACAGCACGATAATCAGCCCCTCTAAGGATGAAGAGTTACATGATCGGATGGAGAGGGAATGTTCGAGGATGGATCCAAGACATGTGATCGGAGATCTAAACCTGTTCAAGCCTGTTGGGAAGAGGGAGACTTTGAGGGTGTTGTTGGAGAGCTTGGAGGAGGGGCCTGCGTTGAGCGCCCTAGAGGCGGTTAAGAGGACCCTATCCACCTCCTTCAGCATAATATCCTCAACCTTATCCCCGCCCACGGCTCCCGAAAGGTTTAGAGAGCTTGGAGGTCGATGCTGTGAATACTTTAGGGAGAGGAGGAGGCTCATACTCCTTCTCTCACTCCTCCTAACAATACTTCCATTCATCGCCTTAATCTTCTTAAGCCTCGAACTTAGGCCCGCCATCGCCTTCGCATCACTCATCCCCACGATAATACCGTCCATGGTGGCGGGGGTATCGGCCGCGATCCTCTATAGATCACGAGACATGAACACCGCACTATACTCTGCCCGCCGGGTCTATGGAATGCTCCCTTGGATAATCGTTGGAGGGGTTATTAGCGGATTGATCACGTTCGGCATGGGATACATGGCCATCGCCATATCGCCGACCCCAGAAATAATCATGACGATAATAGCCTATCTCAGACTATTCAACACCTCGGAGTGGAAGGAGATCAAGGACGAGATCGACTGGTTTACGTGGAGGTGACCTAATCGAATAGAGTTTTAAGAATTCCACACGTCGATAATCCATAAATTATCGGTTAAGTATCACTCCCCCCGAAATGGGGCTTAGAGGAAGATTACTGGCCACATTTATCTCCCTCTCCTTCGTCTCCCTCTTCGCAGACATAGTCTATGAGGGGGCGAGATCTATCGGAGGGGCATACTTGAATTTCCTAATGGCTCCCGCGATAGCTGTAGGCATCCTCGGATTCGGGGAGTTTCTAAGCAATTTGATGAGATTCTTGGGAGGGGTCTTGGCGCAGAGGATGACCTCAGGAAAAGCTTACTGGTCCCTGATATTCATCGGCTATCTAGTGAACCTAGCAATACCCTGCCTAGCATTCACCGGAGCCTGGGAGATCGCGATCATGCTATTCCTGGTCGAGCGGGTTGGTAAGGGGTTGAGGGCTCCGGCAAGAGACGTTATCCTCTCAGAGCTGACCGATGAGGCTAAGAGGGGTAGATGGTTCGGGCTACACGAGCTATTGGATCAGATAGGGGCGATAGCCGGGCCGGCGATAATAGGCGCATCGATATACGTGAGCAAGCCGCTGGAAGCTGGATATAGGCTCGCATTCAACCTCCTATGGATTCCGGTGGTCATAATGATAGTAATGCTGCTCTCAGCCTACATGAATTATCCCAGACCGAAGGCGGTGAGCGCGACCATCGAGGAGAGGAGCTTGAAGAGGCTCGATAAGAGATTTTGGAGCTATCTAATAGGCTCGATCCTAACCTTACTGGGATTCATCTACTGGGGAGTGATAGCATATTATGCCCAGGACGCGGTCAAGACCGGGGTTCTAGCGGCCGGAGAGATTCCAATACTATATCTGATCGCCATGGCCGTTGACGCGATCATAGCTCTCCCGATAGGCTTACTCTACGATCGGCTTGGATCGAGGTGAGATCCCTCGCATATGGAATCTATTCATCATCGATAGGATTCGCGTGGTTCACGGGATCCCTGATAATGGCATACATGTATCAGGTCGGCCTCATAAACATGATCATCATCCTGACGATAATCTCGGAGGCCACGGCCCTAATCATCTACGCCACGACTTTAAGATGATGGTTTAACGCCATTTGAAGATAGACGATCTAAGCCCTCTTCTTTACCGCTAATTGACGAAGACCCACTTAATTCAATATGATGGAAATTATGTGAGTGTGGTAGCCCGGCCCGGATTCGAACCGGGGTCCCCGGGGTTCCCCTCAACCCACCTGATCCAGAGCCCGGGATCCTTAACCCCTTTCTGACCAGGTTTGGCCGCTAGACTACCGGGCTTCATTCATGAGTTGGATTAGGATGGCTTTATCCTTTTCGCAAACCATTTTAATGGGGGTGAGGACTCGGATACCCGTGCTTAAACATCTCTTGATCTTTCTCACAACCTTCACGGCTGGCTTCCTAGGCTCTATGCTCGGGGTCGGCGGCGGATTCTTGATGGTCCCGATCTTCGTCCTCCTCCTAAAGATCCCGATGCATCAGGCAGTCGCCCTAAGCTTGGTGGCCATCTCTGGGACAGCGATCTCCTCATCAACCATTTACATCTCTAGAAAGCTCGTCAACTTCAGGGTAGGCGCGATCCTCGAGTCTGCCACCATATTGGGGGCGGCGATAGGCCCGAACATCGCCCTGAAGCTTGAGGCCGAGGTCTTGGAGTTCATCTTCGGCTCAGTCCTACTATACGTAACCTATAGAATGTGGGTTAGGCGGGAAGATGGAGAAAGCGATGGAATGGTTGTAGGACCGAGCTACATTAGGTGGACGACATCGCTCTTAGGAGCATTCTCCGCGGGATTGATAGCCGGCATGATCGGAATCGGTGGAGGAACGTTGAAGGTTCCGATAATGTATCTGATCCTTGGAGTTCCGATGAGGATAGCGGTGGCGACAAGTCAATTCATGATCTCCCTAACATCGGTGACATCATCATCGATCTACATCCTAAGCGGATTAGTAAACCTTGATACGGGTCTAGCGGCGATAACGGGGTCGATAAGCGGAGCTCAGCTTGGAAGTAGGATGGGCTTAAGGCTAAAGAGTCATCAGATTAGGAGATTGTTCTCCGTAATCCTAGCATTATTCTCCATAACCATGATCCTCAAATCCCTTACCCATTTTCCTTAAACCTTTTCACCTTTAAAAAAATGATGTGGAAGGGTTAAGCTTATTGCAGGGTCTTCGGCGCCTCCTGATTTCCTGGCCCAAAGTTTTTCAATATCACTAAGTTCTCTCTCCCCGTATTCTCTATCTTAACTCCCTCCTTAGCGACATCCTTAGTCACAAAGAACTCGTCATGCGTCAGCTCCCCGAATCGAGTCTATGAGGTCGACGATGTATTCCAAGTCATTTTTATGCTCTTCAGGGATGTCTTTCATCGCCAAGTCCCAAGGTATGACCCTGCCCTCCACCATGGATTGGTACATCGCAAATACGTCGGATGATTTTTGAGGCTCATAGGTTAGGAGGGAGCCCGGCGCGTGGAGTATCCCAGCTTGGATGAGCCAGCTTGTTCCAGGTCTTATCCTATATGCTCTCGAGAGATCGAGGATACCATTATCTCCCTCATTCCATCTCTTCAAGCATTCGATTACGTCCTGCTTCGTCGTTGATGGATGTAGGCCGAAAAAGGTGTAAGGAAATCTCCCTTCATCGAAGTTTAGCTGAGGCGGAAAGTAGTATGCTTCAGGCTTTCCCTCCTTTCCATACTTCCTCACCTGCTCGTCTTTCTGATGTAGATGGAGTGGAAGCGGGCCGGCGTAGTCGAAGAATTTCGTGAAAGCCTTCAGTCCGCCGTATTTTCTCATAATGTCCTTACCTAATATATCGTCTCCCATGACTTCAGTCCGCCGTATTTTCTCATAATGTCCTTACCTAATATATCGTCTCCCATGACCTCTATCATCTCTCTCAGAAGGATCTTCTTAATCTCCCCAAGACGACGTAGCTGAGACCCTCATCCTCAGGAGCTCCTGGATTATCGGCCCTAACCGTGGAGGCGATCCATCTCTCGCATATCCCTCCTCTTTCCGCTCCAAGAGCGTAGAGGTCGCGCTTGTCCAGTTTAAGTCTTCCACCCGGCTCTCCTAGGTTCGATGGCCGCGGAACCCAGGTTGGCGCGAGCCACAGGATTCCATCCCCAAACTCTAATGCCTGCCTGATGAGTTTCTCATTCGACAATACTTTTACACCTCCGACTCAAGTAAAGTAATGGTTATGGGGAAATTTAAAGTCTTAGCAAGCTATTCTGATCCATTTTCCGCTGAGCATCTTGCCGCCCACAGACCCCTTGGGCAGATCCATAAACATAGCGGTGGTCTATAGCTATCGTTCGCAGCTCCGATCGTTATGAAGCATAATGTTTATGAGTTTTCTGGATTGAGACCGTATGGAAGTTCCTAAGGGTGAGGATATTCTCTCACTCATCGTAGCGATGGTTTTCGAATTGCCAGATGATTTAACAAGGTTTGTGGGATTGGTCTTCAAGCAATTGACCAATTATTGTAACAAGCTCCCTCTGTCTTCTCCCATTTCTTTTTCTTGACACTATTCCAGTCTTATACATCTTAAGTCGATTCGCTCGATTCCACGTCATGATCTCAAGCTAATACATTTTGATTCTCCTTGGATCATCTTTGGAATCTCCACGTAATCCTCCAAGATTGTTCGATGCGGATTCTTCGCCGCAACATAGGTTTGGATGACCGAGATGAGTTCCAGGGAGTAATCTCTCGGTTCATCGTCATGTATTCTTAGGGCATTATTTCGCATTCGGTTAAAGTTAACCGTTAAAACCATTTGCTCAGCGACCTTAACCCGCATTGGGGAAATACAGGTACATCTTGAGCTACGGGATAAGCGATTCGTGGAAGTATGCTAGAGATGGGTGGGGAATAGCGCTGCACAGGATCTGCTCCAGGACCGGGAGCTTCCCTCCCTCCCTCGCCCACTACTTTGTCGTGAAGTACTCCAGGATCGGGGACGTGGTTTTAGATCCATTCAGCGGCAAGGGGACGGCGCCGCTTGAGGCATGCCTTAATGGGAGGATAGGAGTTGGAAACGACTTATCCCCGGAGGCATACGTTCTCACAAGAGCTAAGGTTAGACCAGTTCCGAGGAGGAGGGTTCTTGAGTGGATAGATTACGCCGAGAGGAGGCTTGATCCATCGGGCTACGATGCGTCGGAGGTCGATGATGATGTCAGGGCGTTCTACAGCAACTATACCTTGAGGCAGATTCTGGCC
>NJEK01000062.1 GCA_002255105.1 Candidatus Wolframiiraptor sp. EX4484-121 | reverse complement strand
GGCTGTTCCGAGATCGTTTGGCTGGAGCATCATTCCCTCCCCGAGCTCTAGATCCGGTAAGATTAGCTTCAACACTCTGGGGTCGACGGCTATGAGGTTTGCGTGTTCCTGTATCGAGCCGGATCTGAAGTAGATTCTCTTAAGATAGAATGGCGAGGCGGCTTTAACTCCGGGAAGCCTCGCAAGCCTCATCACGTCCGTATCGGTCAGCTTTAGAGATCTTTTCGTCGGAACTATCCAGATGTTGTTGGAGCCTATTCTCGATAGAACGTCTGTTAGGAAGTGGTCGAATCCCTGAGTGTTTGAGATCAGCATGACGATCGCCAAGATACCTATCGTGACCCCGAGTATAGTCAGGGTGCTTCTAGTCCTCCTATCCTTCAAACCCTTAAAGGCGTAGGAGAATAGGTCAAGTGGTTTCACCAGCCCTCGCCCTCCTCCTCACCAGATAGATCGCCGAGGCCATGGCCGCCGCCAAGATCACCACGATGATAAAGATCTCTCTAAGCCCGATCAATTGAGGTGATTGATGAACTTCGGACTCGGCCGCCGGCATCTTCACATACGCCTTCAAGATGGCGCTCCCCCTATTCCTCAGCGAATCCATGTAGGTGACGTTTAACACGACGTAGCAACTTACATTCGATTTACCCGTCCACGACCTATAACTGCCAGGCGCCACATACTCGATCGGAATGTTGAAGAGGAGTGGGGCGTTTGGATTCAGGTCTCCTAGATAGCTGACCGCGCTTGATTTTAGATCTCCTCCAACTATCCTAACCCTAGTGTAGGACGCTGTCTCGGTTCCCTCGTTCAGAAGCCTCCCAACTAGGAACAGATCCTTCCCAAGTCTCTCCAAGGATATATCCTGAAGCTTAACATCTATTATCCCCCTAACGTACATCCCAAGCTCGTGAACCTCGTTCCTGACGAGCCCGGAGGAGTCCTCGAAGCTCGCGTCGACCCTCAGATTGAATGGTTCTCCTATCGTCGATCCAGCGGAGGTCTCGGATGGGACGTACATCTTCAGCCTCAAGATCTTCTCCTCGCCATCCCCGATCGAGTCTATATGCCATGTGGTCGGGCCTAGTAGGGTTACCCAGCTCGCCTCCGGAGTTAGGGTTAAGGTTAGATCCCTTAAATCCTCTCCAGCGATATTCTTTATCCTAACCTCGATCTCCTCTATCAAGCCTCCCCTAACATATTCATCACAATAAATGCTCAGCCTCTTCCTCCTGCTCTCCTCCACAACCGTTATCGTCACGAACCTCTTGACAACATGTCTTCCCTCATCATCGGCGTAGCTTAAGATGAGCGGGATCATGAAGGATTTTCCGGCCGCGAGCTGATTAACGAATACCCTGAGCTTAAGCTCCTTCTCCTCGCCGGGCTTTAGATCCCCAAGCTTGCTCGTCATGGCCCCGCTCACCAAGGTTATTGGCGGATACGTGGACTCCGGCAGGCTTATGGATACATCGACGGATTTAGCCACCTCGGTTCCCCGATTCGCCACAGCTATGGTCAAGTCCGCCATCTTAGATGGTTTCAGGATCGCGTTCCCCAAATATGTATCTAAGACTACTCCGACTCCTCCGAGCGGGGAGATCTTAACGGACACTATCCTCTCATCCTCAATTATCTGACTATATGAATCTAGATATCTTACCGAAACTCTCATACTTCCAAGCCTATCTGCGAGGGAGCTCTCGGCCAGTACCCTCAAGTAAACTTCCCTAGATTCTCCTGGTTCGAGGTCGCCAATGATATGGGTTCCTTGGCCTGAGATTATCGCCAATCCACTCGTTAGGCTATCGATTCTCAAGATTATCGAGGATGCTCTGGCCGATCCTCTGTTCGCGATCTTTAAGACGAGGTCTCCGATCTCATCAGATCCAATCTCTTCAGGGCTTATCGACAATCTTAAATCGCTTCTACCCGTCACCCTAAACTTGACGTAGACGTATGCGTGCTCAATATCCTCCTCATCCCAGAAGACGTATCTAATCCAGAGCTTCGCCATGTATTCTCCAACCTTAACATCCTCTCCTATATCGACTAGGAACTTTAGATAGAAGTAGCTTCCAGCCCTAGGAGATTGGACGGCATATGATCTGGTCACCGGCTTCCCGGTCACCGAGTCTGTGAATCCATCCGGAAGATAGAGTTTCCCTTCGGCGAATCTGAAAGTTTTGTTCCACGCGTTGATCAACCTGACGACAAGCTGAACTCCATGATCTCCTGGAGCGACCTCGATCTTCCTATCAATCTCCCCGAACCAAGCATCAGAGAAGAGGATTTCAGGCGCCTTGGCGTGGATGGGTTGGGTTAGCGGTATCAGCAAGACCCCTATGAGTAAGACTACCATGGGTCACGACGACCACGGTTATTCCAAGCTCTCCATTTAATTGGCTTAAGACCTTAACGATCTCCCTAGCCGAGACCGAGTCCAAGTTTCCCGTAGGCTCATCAGCCAAGACTATCCTAGGCCTCGTCACTATCGCCCTGGCTATAGCGACCCTCTGCTGCTCTCCCCCGCTCAGCTCGGTTGGCCTATGGTTTATCCTATCTCCCAATCCGACTTGCTCGAGCGCCTCGATGGCTCTCCTCCTTCTCTCAGATCCATCCACCCCCCTCACGACCAGGGGTAGCATGACGTTCTCCAGCGCCGTCAGCCTAGGTATTAGGTTGAAGGTCTGGAAGACGAATCCGATATACCTATTCCTAAGCCTGCTGAGCTCATCATCATTTAGCTTGCTCGGATCCCTCCCCTCAATCAACACCCTGCCCCTTGTAGGCCTATCCAAGGCTCCGGCTAGGTGTAGGAATGTGGATTTACCGCTTCCAGAGGGCCCCATCATGGCCAGATACTCCCCCCGCCTAATCTCTATGCTCAGACCTCGGAGGGCGGCGATCTCGACGGTTCCAAGCCTGTAGATCTTCCAGACGTTCTCAAACTTTATCGCCGGAACCTCCATCCTCGCCACCGTCGCCTAGCTCTTGGGGCGACCATAAAAGTTTTTTGTAACTGGAGGAGTATTATTCACGAGACGATGGAAACGGCGAGAATCATCAATTCTCTGAAGAGGCTTGGACTGACGGAGTATGAGGCCAGGGCATATATAGCCCTATTAGAGCATGGGGAGGCCGACGCCCTTGAGATCTCTAGGAGATCCGGAGTTCCGAGGACTAGGATCTACGACATCTTATCGAGGCTTGAGTCCAATGGTTTTATCCAAGGACTTAAGGGGACTAGGCCCGCGATCTACGTGGCCCTTCCACCGAGCCACACGCTGAAACCCTTAAAAGACTCGATCGTCGAGGACATCGAGAACACTCTAAACGAACTTGAGCAGCTCTATCTGAGGAATTCCTCACCTCAGAGATATAATGTTTGGCTCTTCAGGGGAATACGCGCATATGGAACGGCTCTAAGGCTGATAGATGAGGCAAAGGAGAGCATCCTAGTCAGGATAATCTATCTTCCACATGATATCCTTGAGAATCTTTTAAGCAAGTTAAGGGAGATGAAGGCCAACGGCATAGACATCTACCTAATAATCGATACGAGGATCCTCTCAACATCCATGCCCAAGGAGAGAGTGGAGGAGATCGTGAGGGAGTTTAACGCGAAGATCCTCGACTCCCTCATACCACTCAACGCACTGCTTCTAGACTTTAGGCAGGCCCTCCTACTCTACGCTTCGCCAACCCTTCCGGAAAACCCGTTTGCATTCCTCATCCAAGATGTCGGAGAGCTCGGACAACTGATCAAGAGGCATGTAATGGATTTTACGTGAGGAGATTAAGATTAATTATTAGCGAGGCGAAGATTGATTGAGGTTGGGAGAGCGGAAAGTCGCCGGATACATAACTCTGATAGAGCCCAAAACTCGGAGAGGACTAATCGAGTATAGGCTAAGAATAGTTACACTTGGAGGGGAGAGGATAACGGCATACATTAGAGAGCTTCCACCATGGCTTAAACTCGGAACACCTGCAGATATCACGGTAGTCCATGCTGGAGGTAGGCTTCTGATAAATCAGATCTCAAGAAAGAGTGGTTTACGTGGGTTGAGAATAGCCCCGATAATGATCGATGAGGTAGCGAGGGAGGCATTCACCGTGATGAGTGGGAGGATAGATGGTAAGTTCTTCAGCATCCCAATCCTCGACGATTACTTGGTATCGAGGCTCCCCGACGAGACCCCATCAAAAGTCTACGGCATACTCTCTGAAAGCGAAGGAGGATTGAGGATACTTGAGTTAATCTCGGAAAGAGAATATAGAATTTTCATAAATGCGAGCAGAATCCTGAATAAGATCATAGAAAATGAGAAGAAGATAAATGAGTACGTAAAGGAATTGCTGGAGGATTATGTGAAAGAATTCGATTGATAATCTTAAAATATTTCCTGAATTTAGATTGGATGTAAAAATGAAGATCAGATATGTTCAAGCGCCAGACTTGGACAAGAGGGTTAAGCGGATAGTGAAACTCCTCGACCTTTCACATATAGATCCGGATAGGGTTAAGTGTGTTAGAAGCTATGGAACGAATGCTCCAAAAACGATTGCGAGGATTCACGGCATATCTAAAGCATTCCTAACAGGTGTCGGGATGAAACCGCATTACGTCATAGAGTTTATCGCCGAGAAGTTTGACGAGCTTCCAGACGATGAGAAAGATGAGATAATAATTCATGAGCTCCTACATATTCCAAAGACCTTCAGCGGAAGCCTCCTCGATCATGGTAGAATCGACTTCGATGGGGAGGTTAAGATCTTACATAAGATCCTGAAGCGCAAGCTTAGCCGAGAAACCTCTCAAAGTTCCTCTCAATAATCTTCTCCAAAGAGGCTTTATCCACTCCCTTGACATTCGAGATGAAATCCATTAAATCGCCGATCATCGTCGGCTTCAACCTCAATCCCCTATAGTTGTATGGTCCATCGCTCTCGGTTATGATCATGTCTAGCTCGGCGTGCTCGAGAACCCTCCTGTGCTTCGGCTGAATACTCACGGCCGGATTTATCGAGATGTAGTATCCGGCTTCACCTATATCTCTTAGAAGTTTCATAGGACCCGTATACCAGTGGAATAAGGCTCTCCTAATATCCATCTTCAGCGCGATCTCGAAGACCTCAGCCCAAGCATCCAACGCGTGGATATTCATTGGTAGATTAAGCTCCGCCGAAATCTCGCAGAATAGCTTGAAGACCTCAACCTGCCTCCGAACATTTCTCCTAATCCTTCCATCGATCCCAACTTCCCCTATGCCTATCGCCTCACCTAGCCTAAGAAGTCTTAAGGTTTCTTCAAGTTCCTTCGCCGATATAGACTCCAGATTCCATGGATGGATGCCTATGAATGGTATTATGTTATTGAATTTCTTTGAGAGTTCGATTGTCCTCCTACTGCTCTCAAGATCCTCCGAGACCGCTATGATCCTAATTTTCGAGAATCTCTTTAGCTCACCATGGGAGAAGGCGTGGGCATGGCAATGGGCGTCGACCAGCATCTCACAGCTATAACATATCGTTTCATTCAAGCTTAAACCTTACTCGCGGAAGGGTTTTATCTAGGAAGGCTGAACGATCCTCCATGAACACGTACTCCAAGGTCTTAAGCATCGAAACTAGGTCGAGCGTGGATTTGAGGAATATCACGGGCCATGTTAGACAGGTCGTGGATAAAAGTGGGATAAAGAATGGGCTTGTCACGATATTCGTTCCTCACACAACCGCGGGAATATATGTGAATGAGGATGAGGGCGGATTGAAGAGGGATGTAGACAATATTCTATCGAAATTGATTCCCAAGGGGGCTGGATATCTGCACGATGAGGTCGATGATAATGCTCATGCCCATCTCCGCTCGATAGTGATCTCTCCATCAGTAACAATTCCAATCATAGATGGGAGGATTGCGACCGGAACTTGGCAGAGCATATTCTTCGCGGAGTTCGACGGCCCCAGAAGGAGGAGGGTCATAGTCCACGTGATGGGCACCTAAATGTAATGATGGACTCTCCTCAACGACGGCTTAAACATGAACGCCATCAATAAGCCCGCCAAGAATCCTCCCACGTGGGCGGCGTAGGCGACTTGGGAGAATGGGTTGAAGAATGCGTAGACCGTTTGGAGGATGGCCATCAAGGTTATGGCCAGTAGGGCTGGGGCGACTATCGGGAAACCCATGAATATCATGATCCTCCTATATGGGAATATCACCGCGAAAGCCGCCATCACCCCATATATCGCCCCTGAGGCCCCTATCGCCGGAGTTATCAGCAACCTCCTATATGGGAAGAAGAAGCAGATGAAGTATGCGTGAGCTAGATCTGCCACTATCCCGCTGAGGAAATAGAGCAGTAAGTATCTCGCCTTTCCTAAAACCATCTCAATATCCGGCCCGAAGATGAATAAGGCGAACATGTTCAATGCTAGGTGTATGAATCCGTTGTGAAGGAACATGGAGGTTATGAGCCTATATGGTTCAACCCAGTTTATCGTTAGTATGGGGATTGCCCCAAACTCGCTGATAACGCGCATAAAGCCCATTGGATAACTATACTTCAATAAGATGAGATATATGCCGATTAAGGTGTTCACTCCAATTATCGTCCAAGTCGCGTTGGCGTTAGAGGTTCGAGCAACGTATCCCATGACCCCTCACCTTAATTCCTCAAGATTATCTGGAACTTTCCCGATATAAGCTAATGGGTCAGGTGATTTCATGATCTCCCTCAAAATTATCGTCGCGTAGCTCCCAG
>NJEK01000061.1 GCA_002255105.1 Candidatus Wolframiiraptor sp. EX4484-121 | reverse complement strand
GGGGGTCATGGTTATGGCCTTGACCGGGCAGCTCTCGGCACACTGGCCACAGTAGATGCATCTCTCTAAATGATGTTTTATCGTCGCCTCCCTCCCCCTCCCCACGATCTCAACAGCCTTCACCGGGCAGACCCTCACACATGTCCCACATCCAATACACTTCTTCATATCCCAGACAGGTCTTCCCCTAAATCCCTCCGCGGGCTCCCTCCTCTCAAAAGGATACTTCTCGGTGACGGGTTTCTTGAAAATATTTTTGAAGGCTTCTCTAGCGAATGCCATGCCCCATCACCAGATTAGCTTGAGGATTATGAACTGGAGCATGGCGGCGGGGGCCACGTACTTCCACATCCCGCTCAGGACCTGATCTATCCTAAATCTGGCGAAGAGCGTCTTCAAATATCCTAATAGGAGTAGGCACGCGAACATCTTCACCAAGAAGATTATTATGGGTGGGATGATCCAGACTTGCTGAGGCCCCCCAAGATACAGGTCCGCGAGAATCGTCGAGGCTAATATGAGCTCAACGTCCCTTCCAAGCCTGATCAATGCAAGCCTCCTGCCCGTGAACTCGACATTCCATCCAGCGACTATCTCGGTCTCAGCCTCAGGTATGTCGAATGGGAGTAGCTCAAGCTCGGCGAGCAGGCAAATTACGAGGACTCCGAATCCTATCGGCTGGGTCCAGAGTCCCCAAGCATTGTTCTGAGCCTGCCACGCCGAGATCTTGGAGATCGAGAGGCTTGAAGCCGGAATCGCTGGCCCGAATAATGCGAGCATGAATGGTATCTCATAGCCTAGGAGCTGGGTTGCGGCCCTAACCCCTCCAACCATGCTGAAGATGCTTCCAGATAGAAATCCGCCGAGGAAGACCATGAGGGTGAGCATCGTGAAGATGAAGGCCAAGAAGATCAAGTCTCCCTCGAACGAGATCAACGCTTGGTTGCCAGCTATTGGGAGTATGAAGAGCGCGGTTAATGGAAGTGTTAGGCAGAGGAGTGGGGTGAGTGTGAAGTAAGTTCTCTCTGCGAAGGCTGGAACTATATCCTCCTTTCCCAAGAGTTTTATGAAGTCGGCGAATGGCTGGAGAACTCCCCCGGTTCCGGTGTAGGTCGGCCCCATCCTATTCTGGATCCTGGCGACGAATTTTCTTAAGACCCACTCAGAGAAGAACGCGAGACAGATTATGAACAGGAATCCGGGGAAGATTAGGAGCTGTAGGGCTAGATTTAACGCTTCCGGTACCATTCCCTCCCATACCTCCTGAGCATGTCCAGCGTCCAGACCTTGGCCTCCCCCTTCTCCCTATCGATCAACAAGACCCTGTCCATGCAGGCGAAGCATGGATCTATTCCGGCCAAGACTATCGGGACGTCGGCTATATAGCCTCCGACGAGCATCTTGCAGAGGGATGGGATGTTTGCGAGGGTCGGCGTCCTAATCTTACATCTCTCAGGGTTATCGGTTCCATTCGATCTGATAAAGTAGAGGAGTTCACCTCTAGGGGCTTCAACTCTTGAGAGAGCCTCGGCTGGAGGAATCCTAGGCTTAACCCTAACCCTTATCTCCCCCTCCGGCATCCTCTTCAAGGCCTCCCTGATTATTTGTATGGACTCCAAGACTTCCCTTCCCCTCACCATTATCCTGGCTAGGCAGTCGCATCCATCCTCGACTATGACGTTGAATGGAATCTCATCATAGGCCGCATATGGATCGTCCGCCCTCACATCCCTCTTAACGCCGCTCGCCCTAACGGTCGGCCCAACCGCCCCATACTTTATCGCATCGGATCTGCTTAGGATCCCCACATCCACCGTCCGCTTAAGGACCGTCTGCTCCCTCTCGATCATCCTCAGATACTCCTTCGTCCTATCCTCAAGTACCTTCAACCCCTTCAATATCTTCTGGATCCTCTCGCCGTTTAGATCTCTCCTAACGCCCCCGATGGTGTTCGTCGCATAATTCACCCTATTTCCTGAAACTATTTCGAGTAGGTCCATGACAACCTCCCTATCCCTCCAAACATACATGAAGAGCGTGTCGAATCCGATCTCGTGCGCGGCGATCCCAAGCCAGAGGAGATGGCTGTGAATTCTCTCAAGCTCCGCCACAACGACTCGGATGAACCTACTCCTAGGTGGAGGCTCTACTCCAAGGAGCTCTTCAACTCCCTGAACATAGCATGTTGTGTGAGCATCCGAGCATATCCCGCAGACTCTCTCCGAGAGATATAAGCCTTGTAGATAGGTTCTGTTCTCCATAGCCTTCTCGATCCCTCGATGAATATAGCCTATCCTAACCTTGACATCCACCACATACTCTCCCTCAGTCTCCAAGATGAATCTCTCGGGCTCCTTCAGGGCTGGATGCTGCGGGCCTATGATAACCTTAATCGTCGAGCCGCTCACCCCTTCTCACCACCTTTCTCAAGGATCTCCCTTATCTCCTCTAGGCTCACATCCTTCCTCAATGGATAAACCCCCTTAGGCCAATTATCTGGGAGGAGTAGGGGTGATAGATCTGGATTACCATCAAACACGACTCCTAAGAGATCGTGAACCTCTCGCTCATAAATCCCAGCGGATGGATAGAGATCTACGATCGTCGCAATTCTGGGATCCTCCTTGGGAACCTTGATCTTTATTGAGAGCTCTATCGCATTCTGATAGGCTATGTGATAGATGAGTTCTATTTCATCTCCCAAATCTTCTCCAGTTATGGCGGAGAGGTGATCGAATTCGAGTTCATGCCTAGCATACCGTAAAAACTCCTTAAGATGTTTTGCGTCGGTTTCGGCGAACATTCTCCTCGATCTCTTGATGGTTATGTTCTTAACATCATCTCCAAAACTCTCCTTAATCTTCTCTAAGATCTCCTCCTCCCTACTCATCTCCCTCCACCTCCATCTTCTTAAGGAGCTTCACAAAACCCTGAATTATGGCCTCGGGTCTGGGAGGGCATCCGGGAACATATACATCTACTGGGAAGAGCTTATCGACCCCTCCTATCACGTTGTAGCAGTCCCAGAACGGCGCCCCGCTCACGGCGCAGGTTCCTATCGCTATCACATATTTTGGCTCGGGCATCTGCTCATATATCCTGAGAAGCCTATCCCTCGTCTGATTGGTAACAGGTCCCGTAACGGCCAAGATATCTGCATGTCTAGGGCTCCCCTTCAACAGTATCCCGAACCTTTCAACATCGTATTTCGGGGTTAGGGCGGCTAGAAGCTCTATATCGCATCCATTACATCCACCTGTGTTGAAGTGAATTATCCAGGGAGACTTCCTCCTCGCCCATTTCAGGAGCCCCAACCTAGCCGTAGGGATCACCTCTTAATCATAAAGATTACAGATATGAGGGTTATCAAGGCATAGGTTACTGCGTGAACTGGTGAAATTTTGAAGGAGACTACAAGCGTGAAGGCGACCACGTCAAATACAAGGAAATAGACCGCATAGATGAAGAATCTTTCAAGATTGACCCTGAACTCCCCCTCATAAGGCAAATCCTCACCGCAGCTATATGGTGAGAGTTTATCCTCACTCTTTCTACCCTTAGCCGAATACCTTCCACCCAGCCAGTAAATTACTATCGTTAGAAGTAATGCGATAACAAAAACTATGAAGAGAAGTATGCTCTCATGCTGCATCCCAAGGATCGCCAAAGATGCGTATAGCAGCGTCTTAATCAACCTTATGCTTAGGGGCGTCCCTGTCCCGGGTTAATCTCCTAAAAACATAAGCCATTAAGTAAGTTTATCTTGGAGCATATCCAGTACTTCTTTATGGCGCCAATAGTTTGCGTCGTCAGTCTACGCAGATCTAGAGGAAAAACTCGTTTAATCGAGTACCTGGTCAAGGAGTTTAGGCGAGATGGGATGAAGGTCGCGACGATAAAGCATACTAGCGAGGCATTCGATACGAAAGGGAAAGATACTTGGAGGCATGCCGAGGCTGGGGCCCTTGAGGTGGCCTGCGTAACGCCGGGAGAACTCATCACCATCAGAAGGGGGAATTTCTCACTTGAGGATGGGGTTCAAGCACTTCACGTTGAGCCCGACATAATCCTAGCTGAGGGCTTTAAGAGATCAGATAGGCCAAAGATCCTATGCGCCGAGAGCGTCGAGGAAGTGGAGGAAGCCCTACGATCCATCTCGAACATAGTTGCCGTAAGCGGCTCGGTGACCGAGAAGGCTGATCAAGTTAAGATCTTGAAAAATAAGTTTCCTCAAGTGAAGTTTATGAGACGAGAGGAGATCGTGAAATTTCTAAGAGATTTCGTTGTCAAGGAATGGCTTAAGAAGCTCCCGAGACTAGATTGCGGCCATTGCAAGTATGGTTCCTGCGCCGAGATGGCCGTCGATGATAGGTTGATTCCCCTGAGTAAGTGGCCTCAGATTATGTTGAGGGAGATAATTTTGGGATTCATCAGATCCCTAAAGCTGAGAGACATCAGATTGGAGGAGGCTAGCAAGGTTACGATAGAGATAGATCTAAAAGGTTGAAATGCTTTGGCTCAAAATGGATCTTCTCGAGGCTTAAATCGAGTAGCTTGGAGATGGGTATGACGCGAAGATGTATATGCTCGCCGATGTCGCTCAATTTGCTCTGATCGCATCGACGATAGCTTTTGCTATTTTATCGATCGAGGTAAAGAATCTCTTCCATGCCGTGATCTCCTTCGCCCTAATGTGCATCTCGATTGGAGCTATATTCTGGATACTTAACGCTCCCTACCTAGCCGTCTTCCAGCTAGCAATCTACGCAGGGGCGGTCGTCGCATTACTCCTAGCCACGGTTACTCTAACGGTTGGAAAGGAGCGTGAGATGAAGTGAGGGTTGATTATCTCCAAGTCATCGGCATAATCTTCGCCGTGGCCGCGGTGGTGGCCGCCTTAACGATCATAACTGAGCGGGGCTTCCCGCTCTTCAAGTATGCAGAGTCCAGAGCATTGATCAATGTTGGGGAGGATGTTGGCGAGAGGTCTGGAGTATTCCTTTGGAAGAATCGATCCCTCGACCTCATAATTCAAGCATTTGTGTTGCTTGCATCTGCGATTGGATGTGTTGCGTTATTTAGAGCTGAGAGGTGGTGAAGGAGAGATGCCTAGCTTCTCAGCCTATCTCGCATGTGCGATAATACTCTATATCATAGGATTATACTGTCTGGTGACGAAGAGGAACCTGATTAGATTGGTTATGGGGTTAGAGATTCTTATCAATGCCGCTCACATAAACTTCATAGCCCTCTCGGCGTATTGGGTTCCGGGATTCATAGATCCGTTGGCGAGGTCGGTGGTCATTATATCGATGGGTTTGGCGGGGTGCTTGGGGGCTGTTTTACTATCCTTCACGGTTTATGCCTATAGACATTATGGAACTCTGGATGTTAGGAGGATGAGGGAGTTGAGGGGATGAGGCGTGTTCACCCCAATAATAGACTCCCTACTCATCTTCTCAATAATCACGCCGATAGTAGGATTCTTCACCCCAAGGAAGAACTCGTGCTTAATCTGCGGAGCTATATCGGCCGGAGGCTACATCATATCCATGGCCTATCTCCTACATCTTCTTCCGCAAATCCTTGAAAATCCTATAAGAATTCCGATGGAAGCATCCCCTGTTCACACAAGCATCATAATAGATGTTCCTGGATCTTTGATGAGTCTCTTAGCATTGGCATTGGGGTTACTCGCAACCATATATTCGATGAGATTCATGGAGAGGGATTCTGGGACGCCGCTATATTACTCCCTCCTCCTCGCCATGATAACCGGAATCGTCGGAGCATCATACTCGGGAGACCTCTTCACCCTATTCATCTTCTGGGAGCTTATGTGCATAACGTCATACGTCTTGGTCGGGTTCAGGAAGAATGTTAGGGAATCTGTCGAGGCGACGATAAAATACATGTTGATGAGCGGGGTTGGGTCGGCGACGATACTGTTTGGGATGTCTCTCCTCTACGGCCTGACCGGAACCCTAAACCTACCTCGGATAGCATTATCACTAAAGGCGGGAGGTGGTCCGTGGCTCTACGTTTCTCTAGGAATGCTGATAACGGGGTTCGGGATAAAGGCGGCGATAGTCCCGTTACATGTGTGGGTTCCAGATGCTTACGCCGCCGCCCCATCTCCAATCTCCGCAATAATAGCTGGAGCTTCAACCGAGCTCGCCGTCTTCGTGATATGTAAGCTCCTATTCTTTATCTTCCCAGTCATTAAGGTTAGTTGGATGGAGTTCTTCTCAGCATTCGCAGTCTTAAATATGATGCTTGGAAACATCGTTGGATTACTTCAAAACGATGTGAAGCGGATGCTCGCGTATTCGAGCGTTGCCCACATAGGATACATCTTCATAGGGATTGCGGCGGGGACCAAGCTGGGCTTAACGGCGTCCCTACTCCACATATTCAATCATGGATTGATGAAGGCGTTAGCATTTCTATGCATCGGGGCGATAATATACAGAATTGGATCGAGGAATCTTGAAGATATGGCTGGAATCGGGCGGAAGATGCCGATAACGTCAACGGCCTTTGCGATAGCTGTCTTAGGTCTGATCGGGATGCCCCCGCTAAACGGGTTCATAAGCAAGCTTCTACTATTCATGTCATGCTTAGATTCTGGAATGCTTTGGCTTGGAATACTCCTAATAGCCTTCAGCGCGGTCTCAACCGGATACTATATCAGGATACTTAAGGCTTTGATCGCCACGCCTCAAAATGAGAGATTGAATGATGTGAAAGAGGCGCCGATCCCAATCTTGATACCGATATGCTGTTTGGCGTTCTTGGTGATCTTGCTGGGGATCTGGCCCGATCCTATCTTGAGGTTCGCCGAGGAGTCTTCCTCATGGCTTATGGAGGTTGGGAGATATGCTTGAAGCTTTCAGAATGTTTTATGCTCCTTGGATATGCTGGATCTCCCCCTTCATAGGATCAATCCTATCCCTATTCATCGGAGGGGAGGAGGATGTCAAGCTCAAGGGAATCATAGCATCTATTTTCACCGGAATCTCATGGATCATGGCCTTGCTCATGCTCCCAGACATCTTTAAGCCTAGATTGAGGGATAACTGGGTTGGGTGGATAACTCTTCCCTATGGAGAGCCTGTTAAAGCCGGAGTCCTCCTAGATCCCCTGAGCATAATCCTCGCAAACATAGTCTCCTTCATAAGCCTCCTA
>NJEK01000060.1 GCA_002255105.1 Candidatus Wolframiiraptor sp. EX4484-121 | reverse complement strand
GCGAGCGCTGGCGTGAAGGCTCTTAAAGAATACGCCGACTCCAATAAGATACTGGTCGTGAGCCCATCATCGACATCTCCAGCCCTAGCCATACCAGATGACTATATCTTCAGATTCCCGCCAACCGACGAACTCCAAGGAAGGGTCGCGGCGAGGTTCGCTAAGAGGATAGGTGTCACGCACATCATCGTTATGTGGAGAGGCGATGCTTGGGGAGACTGTTTAGCCGATGTCGTCAAGAAGAGGGCCTCCGAACTCGGCATAAAGGTCGCCAAGGAGATAAGATATGCGCCTGAAGCAACAGAGTTCTCCGCTGAAGTGGCGACTCTAGCGAGCGCCGTCGATAGCTTGGTGGCGTCCGGCGTTTCGCCGGATAAGATTATGGTTGTGTTGATAGGGTTTGAGGAGGCTAGAGGGATACTCTTGGATGCAGCCGAGTATGATGTCCTCTGGAAGGTTAGGTGGTTTGGAAGCGATGGGACAGCCCTGTCCTCGAAGCTTATCCAAGATCCAAAGGTCGCGGAGTTCAGCGCAGCCGTCAGATTCGTCAACCCCATCGCCGGCTCCGAAACCGAGGGCTTCTGGAGGCTCGTTGAGAAGGTTAAGGAGAGGATTGGGAGGATCCCAGAATCCTATTCGGTGAACACCTATGACGCAATCTGGATCATAGCCCACGCATTATTGATCACGGACAAGTATGATGGCGAGGCTTTAAAGAACGTCTTCATGAAGGTTGTCGACCAATACTATGGAGCGAATGGCCACATAGTCTTGAACGAGGCTGGGGATAGGGCCTACGCGAACTACCTGCTCTGGGAGATCGTGAAAACCGACGGCGGATACGAGTGGAAGTGTACGGGGAAGTACGACTTCAAGGCCGATACGGTGAAGTGGAGCTAAAATCGCCGAGGGATCGGCCGTCATCCCTGATTGGGTAAACATTTTTAACTCCCCAATTTTTTATGCTTTTCAAGCGATGAGGTCGGAGATACTGCGGACGAGCAACGTGACTAAGAGCTTCGGCGGAGTCAGGGCGCTGAAGGGAGTCAGCATAGGGGTTGAGGAGGGCTCCATAACGATGATGATCGGGCCTAATGGGAGCGGGAAGACCACCTTGATAAACGTGATCTCGGGGATCTATAAGCCCGATGGCGGAGAGGTGTTCTTCAACGGTAGGGAGATAACGGGGCTCAAACCACACGAGATATTCAAGCTCGGGCTAGTTAGAACCTTCCAGATTCCCCAGCCATTCACGAAGCTAACGGTCTTAGAGAATCTTCTAGTCGCCTACCCAGATAACCCTGGGGAGAGGTTCCTTGGGGCTTTGAGGAGAGGTAGGTGGATGAAGGTTGAGGAGGAGGCGGTTGAGAAGGCCTTCAAGATCCTGAAGCTCCTGAAGCTGGATCACCTCTGGGATCAGCAGTCTTATAAGCTCAGTGGGGGGCAGATGAAGCTACTAGAGGTTGGGAGGGCTTTGATGAGCGATGCGAGGCTAATAATAATGGATGAGCCTGTGGCCGGAGTGAACCCAGTCCTAGCCCATGAGATCTTCAGGACGTTTAGGGAGCTGAGGGATAGGCTTGGGGTGACCTTCTTTCTAGTCGAGCATAGGCTTGAGATAGCTCTAAAATACACCGATTACGTCTACGCCATGGCTAATGGGCTTGTCGTGGCCGAGGGTGTGCCGGAGACGGTGATGGTGGACCCGCAGGTCGTCGAGGCCTATCTGGGAGGCTGAGGGGGATGATCGAGATAGATGGTCTGAATGCGGGGTATAAGAGGCTCCACGTCCTCTACGACATAAGCCTGAGGTTTGAGAAGGATAAGATAAACGTGGTCGTCGGGCCCAATGGGAGCGGGAAGAGCACCCTCCTAAAGAGCATCTTCGGCCTAACGACAATCTACTCAGGTTCGATAAAGTTTAACGGGGTTGAGCTAAACGGCCTCATGCCCCATCAAATCGCCAGGAGGGGGATAGCGTATCTCCCGCAGGTGGATAACGTCTTCTCAAACCTGACCGTCGCGGAGAACATGCTCATGGCCGGATACACCTTGAGGGGAGGGGAGGTTGAGGAGAGGATCGAAGAGGTCTCCGAGACATTTCCGGTAATAAAGAGGTATTGGAGGAGTAAGGCCGGAGTCCTGAGCGGTGGAGAGAGGCAGATGGTCGCCATGGCCATGGCCTTGCTTAGAAGACCTAAGGTCATGATGTTCGATGAGCCCACTGGAAGCCTTGCCCCTAAGATCGCGAACGAGGTGTTGAAGAAGATAGTTGAGCTCAAAGACCAGCTTAAGATAACGATAATCTTGGTTGAACAAAACGCCAAGAAGGCCCTGGAGATCGGGGACAAAGCCTACCTACTGGTAAGCGGGAGACTCGTATTCCACGGAGACGCGCATGAGCTCTTAGAGCATCCTCAGCTCGGGAAGCTATATCTCGGGATAAGCGGATAACGTTTTATCGAGCAAGCTCAACATCTTCTTGGATGGATCTTCCCAAGGTCGAGATAATCGGCGTCAGGGGTATACCAATAATCGAGGAAGGAGACGATCTTGCATCATTGATAGTTGAGGCCGTCAAGAAGATGGGCTTGAATCTCAGGGATGGAGACATATTGGTGATCTCGCATATAGTGGTCTCAAAGTCTGAGGGAAGGGTGAGGAGACTCGAAGAATACAAGCCATCTAGATTCGCCGAGGAGATCGCTAAGAGATCTGGAAAAGATCCGAGACACGTCGAGGCAATACTTCAAAGCTCCGAGAGGATCGTTAGGATGAGGAATGGCTTGCTCATCTGCGAGGCGGTCGGAGGCCATATCTGCGCAAACGCCGGGGTGGATCTCTCGAACGCCGGGATAGGTAGAGTCGCCCTCCTACCGGAAGATCCCGATCTCTCGGCGAGGAGGATTAGGAGGAGGATCAAGGAACTCGCTGGGGTAGATGTGGCGGTCATAATCTCCGACACGCAGGGGAGACCCTTGAGGAGAGGCTCCATAAATGTGGCCATAGGATGCTCCGGATTAAAGCCTATCCTAGATAGGAGGGGTGAGAGAGATCTTTATGGCAGAACTTTGAGGTCGAAGATGATCTGCGTCGCCGACGAACTCGCCTCGGCCGCCGAGCTCGTCATAGGTCAGGCGGATGAGGGGGTTCCGATCGCGATCATAAGGGGCTACAAGTTTGAGAGGGGTGAGGAACCCGCAAGCGTGATTCCAAGGAGTGAGGAGGATGACCTCTTCCTCTAAGATGATCGTCGGCAGGATACTAGAGACAATTCTAAAGCTTACTTTGGAGAGAGATGAAGTCGATTCGCGGAAGATCGCGGAGCACTCCCTAACCTCGGAGTCTATGGTGAACAGGATCCTAGAGAGATTCGATCTGGGGAGTAGAATAGGTTTTGGGCAGAGAGTTAGGATAGCCTTGGAGGCGATTAGGATCGGAGTCGATGGGGAGAGGATATCGAGATACTTGGATTGGAGGGAGTTTGAGAGCCTTGCGGCCGAGGCATTCAGGGAAATCGGATACGAGGTTTACGGCGGCCTGAGATTCAAGTATGGGGATAGGTGGCATCAAGTCGATCTACTGGCATATAATGGGATCTTCATGTTGCTTGTGGATTGTAAGCATTGGAGGAAGCCCCCATCCCCATCCGAGGAGGAGAGGATGGTCATGGAGCAGGAGGAGAGGCTCATCGATCTAAAAGATGCTTTAAGCCTTCTCTGGAGGGGTTCAGGAGAATTGAAGGAGATAACGCTGATCCCAGCGATCCTAACAATCTATGAGCCTAGGAAGAAGCTCCTCCGAGGCCACATGTTCATATCCGTCGGAAAGCTCATGGGAGCCCTCGAATACTTGGAGAGGGCATATTACGAGCTCAGGAGCGAGGTGGTTAGGGTTCCAAGGGATCTGGGCTTAAATGAGCTGGTGAAGCCTCTCAAAAGATTAAATAGATAGGTCGGCCGAGTTATTGATGCGCCCGATGAGGAGCCTGTTGCTCACGCTGAGCAGTGATGAGCCATAGGGTCTCGGAGGGCTAGAATGGGATGAATTCGAGTATGGTTATTTGGATAATGAATACCACGATTAGGGCGAGGCCTATCGATTCGAGGATCCTTGACATCAGCTCGCCTCTGACATGCCTTAAAATCATCACCCCAAATCCCCCTAACGCGTGAAGGGCTGCAAGCACGCCGATGAGATACTTTAGGTGGGTTGCTGTGTGTATTGATATGCTTCTAGCCCTATCCATGAATCCGAGGGTCAATATACTCGCCTTGACCGTGATTAAACCATAGCCCGAGAGGAACATCAGGTAAAGCCCTACGGCGATCGGGATAGCCGTGAATCGCCCTGGGCCCTATCCCCTTAACGATCACGGCATCGACTCCAGATTTCTCGACGAGGTCTCCAGCCCCACATACCTCTCCATGGGCTATCGAGGAGAACGACCTTATCTCCAACTCGATCTTATCCGCCGACTCATCGTGGGTGATTATCGCGTAGTATGGGGATCTGCCGAAGTGGAATGAGATCCTGGACGTGATCCCCGAATTCTCTTGAAGCGGTATCAGATAGTTCAGCCATCCATCACCAGATAACTTTCTAAGCTTGCCTGATATAAATTTATGCGATGGCACAAAATATCCGATCGGAACCCGCTCGCAAGGTTTATGGGTTGAGTGCGGCAATAATTTTTCGTGGAGACGATGGAGGCTAGAAATGAGATCAGCACGGGCTTGGTCATAGCTGGAGCCTATGCGGATAAGCTTAGGAGGACCCTCTTCGCCCAGCTCTCACCCAAGATCAAGTCGAAGGAGATCTCGGCGGCGGCGGTTGCCAGGGCTTCAAGAGATCTAAACATGCTCCTCTACAATATCTTGGTCGAGAGGCTCGCGGTCAAGAAGGGGGATGTCGTGAGGATCAGGATAGGATACACCCTGGAGGATGGGGAGATTAAGTGGGATTATGATAGCCTCAATATTGAGGTCTATAGGAGGGTTGGCGAGGAGGAGGTGGAGAAGATCCTCAAGGAGACGTTGATGAAGGCGGAGGAGGTCATCGAGAGAAAGCTTAGGGTCGAGGAGGTTGGAAAGACTCCGATAGGAGATCTAGTCTACTCGGTTAAGCTCGGAGACGCCGAGGTGGGCTTATTGCAGGTCACCTCGCTCGACGATGAGATCCTAGTTAGGGGAGCATTGACATCCCCGGAGCCCGTGATAATAGAGAAGGCCAAGCTCAAGCTTGAGGGAAGAGAATCCATAGAGGTTATCGAAGATAAGCTTAGAGAACTATCGGAGCTCGGGAGGAGGGTGGGGCGAGAAGAGGCCGAGGAGACCTTGAAGAAGCTCCTCGAGCTCGTTAGCTGAGCGAGCCTAAGAAGATGGTCTGGGCGGAGCGGGCTTAGGGGCGGGCATGCAATAATAAAACATATAAACTATAAATGCCTCTATAATCTATAGAGTGGACGATGGACCCCTTCTCCCAGCTCGACTTCATGCTCAGAATCTTCCTGGCCTTCGCGCTTAGCGGAATCCTTGGATTCGAGCGTGAGAGGGTCGATAAGCCCGCGGGCCTCAGAACCCATATCCTAGTCGGGGTTGGATCATGTCTCTTCACGGTGATCTCCTTCACAGCCTTCCCCGGAGGCGATCCAGCTAGGGTTGCAGCCTACGTGGTGGCTGGAATAGGCTTCATCGGAGCTGGGACGATCCTCCAAACTAGGGAGAGGGTCTTGGGGATCACGACCGCGGCGTCGCTCTGGATCGCGGCGGCGATCGGGATGGCCGCTGGAGTAGGCTATTATGTGTTGGCGGTCATCGTCACGGCGCTCTCCTATCTAACGCTCAGGCTTAGGCCGTTGGAGAGGAAGCTAAAGGTGTCTAGGGAGGTCTCATGAAAAAGCTGCTCACCTCAATTTCACTATCCGGATATAATCTCCCTCAAGAATGAGCTTGGATCTGGGTGGCAGACCTCTGGCTGGATGATGTCTCCCAATTATGAGGTAGAGTTTTTGCGGCGGAGGATGCGGAGGCCTCCTAACTATATCGTATGTCCCCTCATGTAGAGCCTCGACCCAATACCTCAGCCTAGTGTCTGGAACAACTATCGTCGATCCAGGCGGCACGTAGTCGACTATCCTCTGAAGCTCTAGGTAGTCCTTCATAGTTATGCTAGGCTTAAGCGCAAAGATCGTTGGAAGCATAATCATAAACATTAACCCGACGATCGCCGTCAACACCGCAGGTCTACTCGCCTCCTCAACCTCATTCATCATCGAGGCGATTATCGGGGGAACCAGGATCGATCCCATAAGATTGAATCTGAAGAGCCATGAACGGCCTATGA
>NJEK01000059.1 GCA_002255105.1 Candidatus Wolframiiraptor sp. EX4484-121 | reverse complement strand
ACGAATTGGCCTGGTGGGAGGATCATGTATTGGGTTGGCATCGCCCTAGACACTATGTATATTATGTAGACTACTAGGGAGAGCATCATCACGGTCGCGGCATAAGCCTCCATCAGCATCCCCATCCTCTCCCCGACGATCCTCATCTTATTCGTCCTAGCCTCGAAGATCGTCTCGGTCTTCCTGATGAGGAAGTGGACAACATCTCCACCGCTTCTAAGGGTTGAGGCATAGCCCATCAACAGGTCTCTATACTCCTTCGACGGAATCCCCTTGGCCATATTCTCCATAGCCGTGACGGGATCCAATCCGGTCGCGGAGACCTGTATCTCGGCCATCCTAGCAGCCCTAGCCAGATTGGGCATAAGCTCACTTCTCGCGATTCTCCTCAAGCTGGTGTAGGGGGGTATCCCGCCGGTCGCCATGACGGCGAGATAGGTTGCGGCATAGGGGACCTCGCTCTCCAGAACCGAGGCCTTCGAGGCCGCCTCCCCATATGGATAGGCCACGCCCATCAATAGGATGAATAGCGGGATTATGCCCACGATTATCGGGTAGATTATGCTCTGGGTCAAGAGGTATATGATGACCGCCGACGGAATGCAGGCTATGGCGCTTATCAATGTGGTCGCGGCGACGACGGACGCATATGCTTCGGGGTGAATCCTTATTCCAGCGCTCTCAAGCTTCGCCGAGATCTGCGGAAACACCCTTAAAATTAGCGATCCAAGTCCCCTGAAATTCGAGTATGAGAACCCGGCTAAGCTGTCAACTATCCCCATTAGACCTCCTCCCTCAGTGTTACCAAGCCTTCCCTATCAATAAGCTTTAACAACATGTTGACCAGGCTCAGCGCGCTATTATAATCGGTTGCTATCGTCGCCTTCACCGGGATGGTTGGAGGGACCTCCAGCAGTCCCCTAACATCCTCACAGCTCATCTTGAATCCGGGTTTATCGTACTTATTGACGGCGATGACGTGCGGGGTTCTCGGAGCCAGTTTCCTAAAGAATCTGTAGATCTTCTCGGCTTTCTCGACGCTCTCGAGGTCTCCGGAATCTATCATCAAGATATATCCATCCATCCCTATCGAGAGGGGTCTCCACAGAAATGAGAACCTCTCCTGGCCAGGAGTTCCGAACAACTTCACACATCTATTCTTGCCAACTTTTACTACCCCGAAGTCTAGGGCCACCGTGGTCACGGATTTCACCGCTCTTCGAAATAATCTCTTCTCCGTGTCGAGATACTCCTTGCATAGAGTTCTCACGAAGGTGGTCTTTCCCGCGTTGAACGGGCCGGTCACGAGGATCTTATACGACTTCATGATCTCCCTGAGAGATATGCCTCTAGAATCAGGTTTATGAACCCGAGATTGGGGTTGGGTTTCGTCAACCCAACCACGTAGTGCGACTTATAGCTCCGTATCAGTAAATACCTCTTATCCTGAAGCTGGACATCCACCTTCTCATAGGACTTCGCGTTCAATAGATCGATGACGGCTGAAACAGCTCCACCTATCGCCGCGGTGGCGGCGGCAATGAACTCGGGCTTGAAGTCTATGTTTGCACTATATGCTATCGGGGTTCCATCCTCCGAGACCACCGCTATGGCGTCGAGCCATCCCCTACAGCTGACCATTATATTCTCTATGAGCATGTTGAAGGTCTCGTAGGTGGCCGACATCACTCCTCCCTCCCCCTAGTGTCCGCCGGGAATCCGAGCCTCCTCAAGGTTAGGATGAAGTCCGCGAGAGATGCCGCGACCCGCTCCCCCTCCTTCATGTTATACGAGTCCACCGGCAGCCCGGAGAGGTTGAAGAGGAAGATGGAGTCCATCCCGGTTAGGGTGGCCAGATCTCCCAGGGACTCGAATCCGCCTGAGATCTTGATCACCTCGGCCTCCTCCGGAGCCTTCTTAGACTCGACCTCCACAGCCTCCCCACCTTGCTTGGCGGCTTCCTCAATCCTTCCCTCCGGAGCTCCCTCAGCGGCCTTAACCTCCCGTGAGACGAGCTCGGAAAACCTCTTAACCGTGAGGAGTGAGGTTATCAGGGCTGTGATCGAGATTATTAAGACTACCACTAGGATGAGGAAGGTGACCAGCGGATTCGTAACTATCGCGAATAGATCGGGGGTTAAGCCATTCACATAAAAGAGTTTCTCCGCGCGGTTTATATCTCTTTCTAATTAGGTCTAAACGGTAGACTTTCATCTTAGATAGCTGGGGAATATCTCGTGGAGGACTTGCTGAGGGTCAAGGGGCTTTGGAAGAGCTATGGAGAGACCTTGGCCGTAGCAGACCTAAGCCTCTCAATAAAGGCTGGGGAGGTCCATGGGTTGCTGGGGCCGAACGGCGCGGGAAAGACTACAGTCGTCAAGTGTATAGTTGGGCTTCTGAGGCCGGATGAAGGCGAGGTCTTGGTGAACGGCGTGGAGATAACGTCCTCCGAAAGCTATAAGTCCCTGATAGGCTACCTGCCCGAAGATCCCGCTCTCCCGGAATATCTAACCGTTGAGGAGTTCCTCGGATACTTGGCGAGGCTTCGATCCGTTAAACCGCAGGAGGCTAAGTCTAGGATCGGCGAGCTGATGGAGATCTTCAACCTCACGAAGCTTAGGCGCGAATTCATAGGCTCATTATCTAGGGGGTTGAGGCAGAGGGTGGCCGTGGCCTCGGCCTTCATCCATAAGCCCAAGATCTTGATCCTCGACGAACCGTTTCTGGGTTTGGATCCGGAGGGCCAGCTAAAGGTTAAGCTCATGGTCAAGGAGGTCGTCGGGGATGGGGGAGCTGCCCTCATCAGCACCCACATGCTTGACATGGCTGAGAGATTCTGCGATACCGTGACGATAATGTATAGGGGGAGGGAGGTCGTGAGCGGCGACGTGAGCTCCATAAAACAGATGGTTAACGCGAATAGTTTGGAGGAGGCATTCATCAAGCTCGTCAATGGGAGATGAGGAGATGTGGGCTATATGATAAAACCGATCCTCGGTTTCAAGCTCAAACAATATTATGGTAATCTACGAATCTCATCCACGGCAAGGATCTCGACGATCATAACCTACCTGCTGATAACGTTCTCGGCCGCCGGGGCCGCGGCCCTAATGAGAGGTCTATACGGGATCGCGGGGGTCGAGGATCTTCCCAAAATAATCACGGCCATCGCATCCACGTTCTCGGCGCTCTTCATATTCGAGATCTATCTCGGGATGAAGGGGGGCATCACGGCGCTGAGATCAGAGGTGGACTTCATCCTCCCATCTCCTGTTAAGCCATCAACGTATCTCATCGCGGATTTGATCTTCCAGCTGATATTCCTCAACGTGATTCTGACGCCGGCAGTCTCAACATTTATCGCGACATTACTATATCCGGAGGAGCAATATCTCTTGAGATTCCTCATGGTTTACCAGGTCTCGATCTTAATGGCGGTGATTATGGCCCATGGTCTCGGAGTATTGGGTGTGAGGGGGTATGGAAGGTCTGCGAGGGCTCTAGGATGGACCTTGATAACATTGCGGCATATCTCGCGGCGATCTTGGGATCATATCTTCAAGCACTAAGAGTTAAGGTCTTCTCAAACGTGAATCCCTTTCTAACTAAGGGTTTCATGGAGCCGAGTTCGCGTCGGACGAGTTTCCCGCACCTAGAGCTAGATTTCACTAAGGGTTCCCTCCGCCTCTACCTCATCAAGTTCCATCTGATGAGGATCTGTAGGGATGGAAGCCTCGGCGCCTCGATGCTCTTCCTAGCCGTTTTCGTCGCGGCGAACATGAGCCTATCTAGGATTGCCTGGAGCTCGTTAAGACCCGAGCTGGCGTCGACAATCCTCACAGTCCTCTACATACCATTAATTCCAGCCCTCTTAACCATAAACTGGAGTGTTGCGGAGAGGATGAATCTCTGGTCCCCGGCCTCATCCTCAAATGGATTGAGAAATTATCTCGATGGAATGCTCCTATCATATATAATCGTCTCGACGTTGTTTGCGATGGCATTCTATGGCTTGATGAATGTGATGATCGGTGAGAACCCATTTATGATCTTAGATCTCTTCCTCGCCCTAACAACCTCGATAACGTCCTCGACGATCTCCATGCTCATGGCCTTGAGATCTGGGAAGCCGGCGGCCGCCCTCTCCCACCTCGCTCTCCTATACACCGTTATCCCCATGGCCGGGTCGATAATCTTAGATCTCCCGATCCTCATCATAAGGAGCTTGGGGACCTTGGCGGCGGCTCCTCCCCTATGGCTCCTAGCACCTTTAGCGGCCTACCCGCTCTCACTCCTCCTAATCCTTAGACGAAGGATCCTCTCAGCCTCGGAAAACTTCGCATATGCCCTCGGTAACTCCATCTAAATGCTCCGGGGAAGGATATATTACTCCCTTAAAGATAGTAAATTGTTGGGTAGGAGGAGCTTGGGTAAGAAAAAGAAGTCCAAGGGAGAAGAGGAATACGAGCTCTTCTGGAAGGGGATAGAGGTCAAGCCCGTTCCGAAAGACTACAAGGTTATAGACGGCTATCCTATACGGGAAGGATATGCTGAAGTCGTGATCGCAACCCCTCCAGGCCCAACCCCTGAGCCAACATATTTCGTCAAAGAGGTTCAGCTTGAACCCCATGAGATAAAAGCCCTCGAATTGTTGAAGGGCATGCTCTCAAAGGAACTTGAGCCTCCGAAGCCCGGGGAAGAAGAGGACGTGAAAAAGCTATTGATCGAGACGGCGGATAAACTGCTGAAAAAGTATAGGAGGGCTTTCGGCGGGGTCTCCGAGGAATCGAGGGATAAGCTCATCTACTATCTTGAGAGGGATATGATGGGATTCGGCCCTCTCAACGTCATAATGGAGGATTATAGGATTGAGGACATATCCTGCGATGGTGTAAACGTCCCCGTCTATGTTTGGCATAGGGATTATGAGAGCATGCCAACGAACATAATGTTCACGGACAGGGATGTCTTGGACGATTTCATAATACAGCTGGCCCACAAATCCGGTAAACATATCTCATCGGCGTTCCCAATCCTCGACGCGATGATCTATGGAAAACATAGGCTCGCCGCGACCTTCAGGGAGGAGGTGTCGCCGAGGGGGAGCACGTTCACAATAAGGAAGTTTAGGGAGAAGCCGTTCAGCATAATTGAGCTCCTTGAGAGCAACTTAATGAGCCCCGAGATGGCTGCATACTTCTGGATACTCTTAGAGCATAAGGCGAACATAATGATAGCCGGAGCCACCGGAAGCGGCAAGACAACCCTTCTAAACGCCTTAGCCTGCTTCATCAAGCCTAGGATGAAGATAGTTACATGCGAGGAGACCGCCGAACTCAACCTCCCAACCGAGAACTGGGTGAAGTTCGTAACCCGTGAGAGCTATGGGCTTGGAACCACGAAGACCGGACAGATAACTCTATTCGACCTGGTGAGGACGAGTCTCAGATATAGGCCAGACTATCTAATAGTTGGCGAGGTGAGGGGAGAGGAGGCCTTCGTCTTATTCCAGTCGATCGCGACTGGCCATGGGGGTATGTCGACCATCCACGCAGAGAGCGTTGAGTCTGCTATCAAGAGGCTTGTCAGCCCTCCGATGAACATCCCACCGAGCCACATCTCCCTCCTCGACGCCTTCATATTGATTGAGAGGGTTTATCTCCCGAAGCCGTTTAAGGGCAGGGCGTTCGGCAGGAGGGTTCGATCCGTCTGGGAGGTTGCGGATTATGGTAGATATATCACGATAGCCGAATGGGATCCTCTAAGCGACACGTTCAGAACAGACTTCCCGGCGAGCATAATACTCGATAGAATAGCGTTGAGGATGGGGAAGTCTAAGGAGGACGTCCTAGAAGAGCTTTGGAGGAGGAAGGCGGTATTGGAGTGGATGATCAGAAATAATGTGGTTGAATTGAAGGACGTCGCAAACGTGGTCTACTCATACTACACGAATCCGGAGAAGTTCCTTAAGGATCATGGGATAGAGGTGGTTGCCGCAGCTCCATCCGTCGGATTTAAGGGAGAGGTTCTGGCATCTTGGTCCCCAACTCCGAAGACTCCCTCAATCCCCGTCAGGAAGCCCATCGAGGAAACCGAGGCCAAGGGAGTGGAGGACGCTGTAAACCATGTGATAGAGCTTCTGTCAATGAGTAACGGCTCGATCCCATATTGGCAGATATTCGCTAAGGCCTCCATTCCCAAGGATCTCGTCGTGAAGGCCTTATTGAGGTTAAGGAGTGAAGGTAAGATAGAGGTGTCGGAGGGTCTCATAAAGCTTAAGAAGGTTTAGCGATTCCCAGATCAAATACCCCAAAATAATCCGCTTATATCGAGGATCCGGCCAAGCAAAGAAAGCCTTAAACTCACGCGAGAACTGTGAGACGCGGGGATGGAAAAGCACATAATATTCTTCCTAGCGGAAGACGACTTGTCCTATAGTATAGCGGCGATTCTCGATGAATTGATCGGGGAATTGGACGGCGGGGTGAAGCTCAGCTCCCAAAGATATCTCGGAGCCATACTCACCGAGCTTAAGATAGCGTTGAGGCCAAACTCTGCGAGGAGATGTGACACCTTGAAGGTGATAGTGTACTCGATATCGGAATTATATAAGGAGAGGTATAAACCGGTATTCAATATACCCCTCTTTCCAGCCGTCAGCTTAGGGGGATGCGACTACTTTGGCGAGGAGGCTGTGGACATGGCATCAGAACTGTACTCCATGCTAATAAGCAGCAGAGGCCGCTTAAACTCCGAGCAAGTAGTTGATCGTCTGCTACGTCGCGCCCGCAAGATGGGGAGCTTTAATGGGGTTGAGGCCAAGCGCTCTGAGGAATCTAAAGTATATGGGGGGAGCCCGGCGGTCGCCGGCCTCTGCAAGCACGTGTTTGAGGAGTTGATGAGAAAGCTGGATAAGCTCAAGCTCGAGAAGAAAATAGATGATGTGAAATATGAGAAGCTCAGGGGAATCTATGTCAAGCTTTTAGGGATCAGGCTCCTAGACGTCGGCTGAGGCTCAATAATATGCCTCATGAGGTTGTTGGTTTGGAAACGCATATATGAGGCTCGATTGACTTATAAGATGAGGGAGTTGCCGCCGATCGAGATGAGTAAGGTCAATGAGATTTTAAGGAGGCTTCCGGAGGCGAACCAAGATATCTTGGGAGCGGCGGTAGTGAGCAACGAGGGACTCATGTTAGCGGGGGAGATCCCGAAAAATATGGATGAAGATTTAGTCTCAGCGGCCTTCGCAGCACTTATGAGTATTGCTGAGAGAGCATCTCAGCAGGTGGGGTTCGGAAACGTGGCTCAGCTGATAATACTTTCTGAAAACGGTGGAGCATTAGTGTGCTCTGGTAGGAAATCATCCTTGGTGATATTGATGAAGCCCAACGCGAATCTCGGGCTAATACTGATAGATGCGACGAACATTGTGAGGGACATTAAGGACGTTTTGGGATAAGCTATTTCTTGGAAGCGAATAATATTATGAATATCATCGTTACGGCCATCCAGAGTAACGCGGCGATCACCCCAAGAACATGAGCTGTGAGAATATCATATATTACTAGTATGGAAACTGAGAGATAAATTATCAGAAATCTCATTAGTATCGATGACAGGTCACGTCCCCTTGTCAGAAACGTCAATATTCTAAGGGTTAGAGGTCCTATACCAAGGACGCGTATAAGCTCCCTAAACTGCTTCTCTCTCTCCTCGCTAAACTCAAAGTATTCTTCTCCATCTTCTTCATAGAATCTCCCCCAGTCAGATAAGATCTCGATGAGCTCGTCTCTCCCCATTCTCGACAGTTTCATAAGCCTCTTGAGCGGGAGCTTATTGCCTGGCCCGCTTCCAGCGATCAATAATAATCTGATGACCTTAAATGGGGACTTAATAGAGGGTTTAAGGTTCTTCATCAAGTCGCATAATTTCCACCCCCTCTCCGTTAAGCTATATACCCCTATACCTCTCCTGATGACGAGACCCCGCTTCCTGAGCCTAGTCATAAGATCGAGGGTCTGCTTATAGCTTAATCCGAGAATCTCGGATAATTCTTTCACATAGATCACCCCACCGCTCGACTCGATGAAATTAAAAACGTTTGGTTATCTCTCCACGGTGGCCAGGACTTCCTCCCTCATCCCCCGGCTGACCATCAATCCCCTGAGGCATCCTGGATCTGGGGCGAGATAGTCCCCGTAATACGAGTAGGCTCTGGCCCTACATCCTCCACAGACATATCGATAAGGGCATTCCCCGCATGGGGGTTTGATCAGATCCTTGTTTCTGAGTTTGAGCATGACCTCGCTATTCTCCCAAATCTCCTTAAACGTCTGCTTCCTCAGGTCGCCAACCACTATCGGCATGAAGACGCATGGAGTTACCTTTCCATCTGGCTGGATCGCTGCGTAGATCCTTCCAGCTCCGCATCCGCCGATGAACTCCGCCAGGCCTCTGAGGGTTTGGCTTTTCGGAACGGTGAAGTGGGTTGGTAGAACATCCTCTCCCCGGCTCATCTGCCATGAAACTCTTGCGAGCTGGGGAGCTGTTGAGACGACTTGGACGCTCGATCTACGGGATTCTCGATAAATCCATCTTAGAGCCTCCTCCCTCTCCTCCGGCGTTAGGTCGAGACTAACATTCTCCTTCCCCCTTCCGGTCGGTATGAAGTTGAAGAAGATCACCCTAGTCACTCCAAGCTCCTCTCCGAGCCTAACCATGTCGCCTATCTGATCCTTATTGAGCTTTGTCAGGGTCATGGCTATCCCCGTTGACGCGCCCCCATGCTTCACCACATTTCTAATCCCCTTGACCGCGAGCTCCCAAGCCCCCTTAACCCCCCTAAACTCGTCGTGAACCTTTGGATCCGTGGAGTCCAAGCTCACCTCAACATACTTCAACCCCGCCTTCAACGCCTTATCCGTGAAGGATTCGCTCGCGAAGGCCAGCCCATTAGTCGCGACGGCTACATAGATCCCCCTCCTCGTCGCTTCCTTCACCATCGGTATGAAGTCTGGGTGGATCGTAGGCTCGCCGCCGCTGAACGCTATCAGAGGTATCTCCATCTCATCGAGCTGATTCAAGACATTCAACTTCTCCTCGAATGTAAGCTCGTTTGGGAGAGGCTTAGGCCCGGCGTTTTGATAACAGTGCTTACATCTCAGGTTGCATGCATTCGTGAAATTCCAGACTATGACGAATGGCGCGCAGAGTTTCTGAGGAATATCCTCCCGCTATTTGACCGATCAGATCCGTATAAATCTTTTTACACAAAACATACTCAGCAAAAGAAGGATTCGATGCAATCAATATTCTAAGAACCCCTTGAGGATGAGATTCAGCGCTTAGAGCGATCTGCCGTTAAAACGTTTTATTTCCGGATTACGTAAGTCGTTTTGTGGAGTTTCAGGCGCGGCTTTATGAGAGGGTTGAGGATAATGTCATAAGATGTCTAGTCTGTGAGAGAAGATGCATCCTCAAGCCAGGTCAGACCGGCGTCTGCAAGAATTACCGGAATCTGTCTGGGAAGCTCATCCATGTAGGATACGGCGTCTTGAGCGCTGTTGAGAGCAGGCCGATAGAGATCAAACCATTATTCCATTATTGGCCGAACAGCACAGCCCTAACCTTCTCAGGCTATGGATGCAACTTCTACTGCCCATGGTGTCAAAACAATCACCTGAGCTTCTCAAATCTCCCAAGAGATCCGAGGAGGATTCCGCCGGAGAGGCTCGTCGAATACGCGCTTAAGGTAGGTGATGAGGGATTGTGCGCGAGCTTTAATGAGCCCGCAACCCTATACGACTATCTGCTGGATCTATTCGAGCTCGGTAAGCGAAACAACCTATACGGAGTGTTGGTCACGAACGGATACTTCACTGAGAAGGCCCTAGAGAATTTGATGGAGGCTGGGGCGGATGGATATAGCGTGGATATTAAGGGGTGTCCGAAGGCGCGTGGGGCGCTCGCAACGATAGACCATTTGAAGATCTTCAGGAATGCCAGAAGGCTGATAGACTTGGGCGGGCACGTCGAGATGGTTTACTTGGTTGTAACCGGGTTCAACGACGATGAAGAATGCGTTGAGTGGATTCTAGGAAAACATGTCGACCTGCTTGGCCCAGACATCCCCCTCCACATAAATAGATATTATCCCGCGCATGCTTGGAAGGAGCCCCCTACCTCTCTCCCGAAGCTTCTCAGGATAAAGGAGAGGGCTCAAAGCATCGGGATAAATTACGTTTACGTTGGTAACGTCGGTATCCCAGAGCTTGAGGAGACGAGGTGCCCGGGATGTGGGAAAGTTCTCATAGCGCGCCACCATTATCGGGTAACCTACTATCGGCTTGACGGCGACAGGTGTCCGAGATGCGGCCAGAGGATACCGATTAGGGGGAGTTTCATCGAGGGGAAGCCCATGCCCGGCTAACTCCCGGTGTCATGTTTATTTAGCCGCATAAACATGTTTATCATGTTGAGGGATAGGCGTTTAAGGGGGTTAAGCGAGGTAACGGCGGCGGCTCTCCTAGCGATGACGGTCCTCGCCGTGGGAATGGCCGTTTACTTCGCCGTGGGGGGTATGGCCAACGTGTACGGCAACCTCTATAGGCAGGAGATAGATAGGAGCATAGTCCAGCAGAATCTACGTCTCTCTATAGAGTACATCCATGTAAAGCCCGATGGGACGTGCATCCTCTTCATACGTAATTATGGTCGGGAAGATGCGTTGATAACCGATGCCTATATCTATCCCGCAGACTCCTCGGTGAACGTCGGCCTCAGCTTCAACCTCAGCATACCAATCCGGAGAGGGGAGCTTGGGAAGGTCGCCTTAACTTGCGGAGATTGCGTTAACGCCGATGAGGTCGTAGCGAAGGTCTATGCGATCCCAAGCAGGCTTCACTCATCCACCTCACCACCCTCCGAATATGCGCAGTTCGGCAGATGGTTCAGCATACGCACGGCTTTGGCCCACAGCTAAAAACTTATAATTTTGACCCGCATTTTTAAGCCTGGATGCGTGGAGGGAGTCGGGGCGCGATAAGTGAGGTGGGTTGGTCGTTCTCCTCCTCCCTCCAATTCACCCATGAGACCGATGAGTCCATCGCCCAAGTTCAGTCCTCGATAAGCGTGGACCTCGGCTACATGAGCAATGGAAAATGCATCCTCCACGTGAGGAACGTTGGGGATACGCCTGTGAAGATAATGGGTGTGGAGCTGTATCCAGAGGGCGGGGGAGGGCCCATAAGGCCGAAGTTCGACG
>NJEK01000058.1 GCA_002255105.1 Candidatus Wolframiiraptor sp. EX4484-121 | reverse complement strand
CCCAATCTACCCAAAGATCAAACACCTACTAAAACAGCTAATACCATAAGATGGAATGAGGGCCGGGGGGTTTGAGGCCCCGTTTAGTGGACCGGGCGGGATTTGAACCTTATCGGCCACCCTTTTTTCAGGGTTTGGCTCGCGACCTCCCGCACGCCAGGCGGGCGATCTCCCACTGATCTACCGGCCCATTCTTTCTAGGTTCATTGTGTCTATTTAGTTTTATTGCGGGTTGAGGGCGGGATCTCCTTCCATCTCGACTCTCTCAAAATCCCGTCGGCGCTCGGCCTCCTTTCACTTAAAGTCTCGTTCATCTCCCTAAAAGCTCAAGACATTTTTCTCGGACAAAACTATCTCATTTAGGTCTTCACCGTAAAATTCGCTCCAAGTTCCCGCTTTCCAGGCGCCTACAGCGATGCCTCATCATTAAGATGCGTAAAATTTCCGGGCTGTTTTAGTTTTAGACGTTAGATCAATAATCCAAGTATCCCGAAGATTATGGCCCCCATGAGCAGGATCGTCGCGACTATGTTTAGGGTTGGGTAGGTCCATGGGGTTGTGAGGAGATTGTATAGGATGTAGATCGAGTAGGCCACCGCCGCCCCGCTGAAGATCTTAAGGACCAGTTTCAGGGCCCTCTTCACCCTCTCGCTCATCCCAGCCCCTCAACCCATCGGGCATCACATCTACCTATAAATATTCTCCGATCCGAGGATATTCACGTGAACCTATATGATGTCTTGATCGTCGGCGGCGGGCCCGCAGGTCTATCGGCGGCGATCTACTCCTCCAGGCAGGGCTTTAAGACGGGTGTTATAACGATCGATGTCGGGGGCCAATTGACCCTCACGCCCACGATAGAGAACTATCCGGGGATCTCGGCGACCCCGGGGTTTAAGCTCGTCAAGACCATGATCGAGCAGGCTTCAAGCTTCGGGGCCGAGTTCATCTACGATGAGGTCGTGGGGGTCGAGGAGGCGGATAATGGCTTCAGGTTGAAGACGAGGGGCGGGGAAACCCATGAATGCAGGGCTCTCATCCTCGCATTCGGGAAGAGGCCCAGAAAGCTCAGGGCGTTGAACGAGGAGAGGTTCGTGGGTAGGGGGGTGAGCTACTGCGCCGTCTGCGACGCGCCGCTCTACAGGAACAAGAGGCTGCTGGTGGTCGGCTGGGGCGAGCCCGCACTGGAGGCGATCGGCATCCTCAAGAGGTATGGTAATGAGGTCTTAGTAGCCCACGAGTCAAGGAGATTGGAGGACTTCGCGGAGAAGCTCAGGGAGCTTAAGGTCGAGTTCATCCAGGGAGTCAGGGTCAAGGAGCTGAGGGGAGGGGAATTTGTGGAGGAGGCGGTCCTCGAAGACCTGGAGACCGGGGAGGAGAGGGTCTTGAAGGTCGATGGAGTATTCGTCGAGCTCGGATACGTGACCGAGGCAGATTGGGTGAGGGGATTCGTCGAGGTGAATGAGGGGGGCGAGATCATAGTCGACGAGCTCGGAAGAACGAGTAGGGATGGAGTGTTCGCGGCCGGAGACGTGACGAACTTCCCGTATAAGCAGGCGGTGATAGCGGCCGCTCAGGGCGCGATAGCCGCTTTATCCGCATCGAACTATCTTAGGAGGATTATGGGTAAATCCGAGATCAGGTCTGATTGGAGGAAGCTCACCGGGTGATAGCTCTTGAAGCCCGTCGTCGTCAGAGATCTCCATAAGGGTTTCGGGGGTAGGGAGGTGTTGAAGGGGATCGGCTTCGAGGTCGGGGAGGGCGAGATCTTCGGGCTGGTAGGCCCCAACGGTGCTGGAAAGACCACCACCCTCAGAATCCTCGCGACCATCCTCAAACCGGATAGAGGCGATGCCTGGATAATGGGCCACAGCGTCAAAGACGATCCCGAGAAGGTTAGAGAAAATATATCCTATCTGCCGGAGGACGCGGGCGTCTATAAGCACCTAACAGGCCTCGAGTTTCTGAGGATGATCTCCGAGATCTATGGGGTTGGGAGGGATGGATTTAACCGGGGGGTCGAGTTCTGCGGACTCGGAGGGGCTCTCTCAGACCCATTAAGCTCCTATAGCAAGGGGATGAAGAGGAGGATTCTCCTGGCCTCGGCCCTGATGATCCAGCCCAGGGTCGCGATACTCGACGAGCCCACGAGCGGCCTAGATGTGAGGCACGCAGTCTACGTCAGGAGAATGATTAAGAGATATGTCAGGGAGTCCGGCTCATCCGCCGTGATCTCAAGCCACAACATGCTCGAAGTCGAATACCTATGTGATAGGATTGCGTTCATGGACGATGGTAGGATAGTCGCCGAGGGCGGGCCGGACGAGCTTAAACGCGTCTATGGAGCGGAGAACCTAGAGGAGGTCTTCACGAAGATCGTTGGAGGCGCTTGAGGATGCTCAAGCCCTTGCTGAGGAAGGAGCTCAAGGAGCTATTGATGGAGAGAAGCATCCTGATAGGGATAATAATAGTCCCCCTCATAATGTTCCCCCTGATAGGCGGCTTGACGAGCTTCGGGGTAAGGTCTGCGGTAACCCAGGTAGCCGGAGTCCAAGAGATAGGTTTGGTCGACCGAGACAACACCGATCTAAGCGAAGTACTCCTCCCAGCCACGTTGAGGGATAATGGCCTGAAACCGATAATCTTGGAATGTCGTGAGAGAGATGAGTGCGTGAGGATCGCGGAAGATAAGAATCTGAAGCTCGTCGCGATAATTCCGAGCGGATTCTCTGAAAACTTCACGAGGGGGTTGAGGGGCAGGGTTGAGACGATCTATATCTTGAGATCGTTGTCCTTCTCGGAGATAACGGCGTGTGAGAAGCTCTCATCGAAGCTCGCGAGGTCCCTCAAATCCTTGGCCGAGAGAATTCATGGGAGAGGACTTAACCTAGAATTCCTAAAGCATCCGGCGGATGAGAGGTCGACGATAATCTATCTTGGAAGATCCCTTGAGGCTCCGATAGAGGCTCTGGCCTCGATGCTCCCAACCATGATCCTAGGACTGCCGTTGGTCGCGGTGATGGTCTCCTCCTACGCGTCCTCCATATCGGCCACGAGCATAGCCTTGGAGAAGGAGTCGAAGACCCTCGAATTGCTCCTCTCGCTCCCGGTTAGAAGGTTTACGATCCTCTTGAGCAAGCTCCTCGGAACCCTCATCATAGTGATCTTGGGAACGATCTCATTCATGGTCGGATTCGCGATCTATGGGTTTATGCTGGCCTCCGCCTTCATCCCCGAAGCGGGCGCAAAAACCGATGTAGGTGGAGCCGTCCAAACGCCGTTCATCGGATCCCTCCTCACCCCCTCCCCCATCTTCATGGCCGTGGTCTTGGCCTCGATCTTCCTGGGGATGATAATGACGACCTGTCTAGGGATCTTGATAGGGGTCTTATGCGCCGACGTGAGGAGCAGCCAGCAGCTCGTTGGAGCAGTTGTAACTCCCTTAACCATCTTCCCATTCTTCATCCTAATCTTCTCATCGATCGAGAACCTCCCGGCGGGAATTAGGATCGCCCTCCTACTAGACCCATACACCCACCTCTTCCTAGCGATAATGAAGGGATTCGTGGGAGATCTTCCATCCGCAACACTCTCCCTGGCCGTCATGGCCGGGGCGACAGCCGCCATGCTGGCGATAGGCTCCTGGCTCTTCATGGGCGAGAGGCTGATAACCATGAGGATAGGTCTCAAGAGAAAATCAATTTAATCCTCAAGATCTCATAGATCTGCGGTGACCTGGGTTGGGCGAACCTTCAAACCTTCTTAGAGACCTTCTAAACATCTCCGCGAGGGCGGTTAGGCTCGGCGAGAGGCTCGACGATCCAAAGACCTTCCTAGACTTACTCGAAGGCTCTCGAAGGCTTGGATTGAGCGAGGAGTTCTGTAGGAGGCTTCTAGGACTCTTGATCGAGGAATGGGAGAGAGCTGAGGGGATGGCGGAGAAGGGGGAGGATGGGCTGAGGCTTAGGAGATTCGCGGCGAGGGCCATGGAGCTGAGGAAGGCTGGGAGAAAGATCGTTAGGCTTGAGCTCGGGGAGCCCGACTTCTCAGCCTCGGAGAAGATCGTTGAGGCGGCGTGCGAGGCGATCAGGGAGGGGCGGACGAAGTATTCCTCTGCGGCCGGACTGACGGAGCTTAAGGAGGAGCTGGCTTCAAATCTATCGGATAGGTATGGGGTGGATCTCAAGACCGAGAACATCGCGGTGACCGCGGGCGGAACCCTGGCAACCTACGCGGCGATAGAGGTCCTATCTAAACCGGGAGATTCGGTCATGGTGGTCGAGCCCGCGTGGCCCCTCTACGCCCATCAGGTTAGGAGGCTTGGGAGGAGGGTTGTGAGGGTTAGGACTAGGGTTGAGGATGGATGGGATCCGGTCGAGGCGATTCAGGAGAAGGTCTCGAAGCTCGTCAAGATAATAATCCTGAACTATCCGAATAACCCGACCGGGAAGGTCTTAGATCGCAGGTCGTTTGAGGCATTGCTCGACCTTGCCGAGGACTATGATCTCTGGGTTGTGAGCGATGAGGTCTACATAGACTTCTGTGGGATTCGTCGTCTCAGATCCTGAGATAGCTAAGAAGGTTTCAGGAGTCCTTAGCACGGTTATGACATGCGTCCCAGAGTTCATCCAGAGAGCAGCCCTAGCGGCCCTAAGAGATGAGGAGTCTAGGAGGAGAAACGTGGAGCTCATCGGGAGGAGGCTTAAGGTTCTCTACGAAGAGCTATCGAGGTCGAGGCTGATCAAGCTAATCCCACCCGAGGGAGGCATGTATGTCTTCCCAAAGATCGAGGCGGATGGATTCTCCTCCTGGAACTTCGCCGAAAAACTCTTGGAGAGGGAGGGGATAGCGGTAGCCCCCGGAAAATGCTTCGGAGAACCCTACGATAACCATCTAAGGATCTCGGCGGTCGTGGATGAGCCCGAGCTCAAAGAGGCAGCCAGAAGAATAGTTAAGGCTGTGGAGGAGAGGATTTGGTGAAGGAATGACGCTTGACGGCGCGGCCATAAACGAGGTTTTGGAGATTCTCAGCGAGATATGGAATGAGCTTAAGGAGCTTAG
>NJEK01000008.1 GCA_002255105.1 Candidatus Wolframiiraptor sp. EX4484-121 | reverse complement strand
TCCACGTTCCTCGCTCCCAGATAGCTCATCCCAGACCTCAATCCGGCCACGAGCTGCCTAATCACCTCTGAGACCGAGCCTGTGTAGGGGACGTATGCCTCAACCCCCTCGGCGTAATAGGAGTATTCCGAGGCGTCTAGAAGGGCCTCGGCCTCGTTTCCAGCCTCCCTGACCTCCCTCCCAAGCATGGCGTAGAGTGAGGCCATCCCCCGATAAATCTTATACTTCCTACCATTCCTCACGACTATCGTCCCGGGGCTCTCATCGGTTCCCGCCAGAAGCCTCCCTATCATCACGGTCGAGGCTCCCGCGGCCAAGGCCTTAACCACGTCTCCACTATACCTGATCCCCCCGTCGGCGATTATCGGGATATCCAGCTCCCTGGCCTTCTCGGAGCAGACCATTATGGCCGTGAGCTGAGGGACTCCGACGCCCGCCACCATCCTGGTTGTGCAGACGGATCCAGGCCCTATCCCAACCTTGACGGCGTCGGCTCCGGCGGATACCAGATCCTCGACCCCCTCAGGGGTTGCGACGTTTCCCGCAACTATCTCCAGCTCGTCTCCATAGGTCCTCCTGAGCCTCTTTATCATATTCATCACCATCTCGGTGTGGCCGTGGGCCACGTCTATGACGATCGCATCCACCCCAGCCTTAACGAGTAAATCTGCCCTCCGGATAGACTCCTCCCTCACACCTATCGCGGCCGCAGCTAAGAGCCTCCCCCTAGAGTCTCTCGACGCATTCGGATACATCCTGCGCTTGACCAGATCGACGCTCGTTATCAATCCCCTAAGCCTGTTATCCTCGTCGACTATCGGGAGCTTCTCAACCTTATACTTCTTGAAGATCTCCTCCGCCTCCTCCACCCCTATTCCAGGCCTCGCCACGATCATATCCTTCCTCGGGGTCATCGCATCCTTGACCAATCTATCTTCGTCCTCGAAGAGGACATCCCTCCTCGTTAGGATCCCAAGAACCCTCCTCTCCTCGTCGACCACGATCAGCCCGCTGACCCTAAGCCTCTCCATGAGCCTCTTCGCCTCACCAACCCTCATCTCCGGATCGACCGTGTATGGATCCTCGATCACTATGTTCTCGGCTCGCTTAACCTTCAGAACCTCCTCGGCCTGCTTCTCAGCCGGCATAAATCTGTGGATCACCCCTATCCCACCCTCCCTCGCCATGGCTATGGCCATCCTAGACTCGGTAACCGTGTCCATGGCGGCCGAGACTACCGGGATGCTCAGCCAAATCCTCCTCGTGAACCTGCTCCTGGTTACAACCTTCTTCCTAGATCTTATGGAAGACCTCCTCGGAACTAGGAGGACGTCGTCGAAGGAGAGCCCGATCTGATCCAAGATCTTCGCCACGAAATCCCTTCATGGGGCAGTTTCCCCGATATATAACGATGTTGCCGCTAGCCCGACTTAAGCTCCTCTATAAGCCTCCAGAGCTCGTCCCTAACTCCACCCCTAATCCTCTCCTCAGATCCATCGCGCCTAACCAAGACATTCCCCATCCTCCTACGCCTAAACCTGCCGATAACCCTCAAGCCCGGGATGATCCTCCTAACGCTCCTGAGATTTTCCTCCGGGATTGAGGCTATCAGAGCTCCGGAGGCTATCAACCTTAATGGATCGCAGTTTAATGCATCACAGATGATCTTCGTCTCGGCGGCGACCGGAACCCTATCCTCATAGAGTATGAACGATAGCTTGCTCGCCTCAGCGACCTCATATACCCCTCCGAGAACACCCCCCTCCGTGGGATCGTGCATGGATCTGCAGGCATCTCTCTTGGCGAGCTTCAGCGCGTACTCGACCACGCTTATTCTCCGATAGAATCTCCAACCCCTCTCCAAGACCCTCGCCGGAACCCTATCCCTAAGGATCTCCGCGAAGTCGGTTGAGAGGATGGCCGTCCCCTCGATCCCAGCGGTCTTCGCCATGACTATCAGGTCGCCTGCCCTCGCGTCAGAGGATCTTATAGGCTTCCTCGAGACGAGCTTGCCGAGCATGTGGCCGACTATTATCGGGCTCGTTATCCCGGGAGTTATCTCGCTATGGCCCGTGATCACCCCGACCCCGAGCTTCTTGGCGGCGGAATGGATCTCAGACGCTATCTCCTTAATCTTCTTAATCTCCGCGTCCTCGGGGATTAGGAGGGTCGCCGAGAACCATCTAGGCTCACCTCCCATGACCGCCACGTCGTTCGCGTTCACGTTCACGGCGAGCCATCCAAGCATGGATCCGGAGCCCGTTATCGGGTCCATGGCGGCGACGACCATGTCTCCGGACCAGGTCTTGACCACCGAGCCATCTTCCCCAAACCTTGGGCCTACTAGAATATCCCTCCTCTTCTTACCCAGTCTCTTGAAGATTATCTCCTCAAGCAGTCTCCTCTCAAGTTTTCCGAGCCTTAGTCTCATCTAATTCCCGAGTCTTCAGCGTAGCCTCCTCCTCAAGAATCTTTCAGCCCTATCCACATCGGCCTTACAATTGACCCTGAAGAACATGTTAAGCCTCTCGTCGAATATCTTTAGGCTGTTGCTTGAGAGGTAGATGACTCCCTTAAGCTTCCTCACGACCTCATCCATCCCAAGATCCGGATTCGACTTGAAGACCCTCTCCAAGGGCCTCTTCTGATAAGATGCCGTCAGATAGGATACTCTTCTAGACGGCGTTCTTGGGAGAACCGCCGGAAACTTTTGGGAGGCCTCGACCAAGAATTTCGTGAACTCCATGGTTATCAGTGGGGCGTCGCATGGGAGAGCTAGAAACCTGTCCCCCCTAACCGAGTTCACGGCGAGCTCGAGCTCCCTCCTGGAGTCCCTGATCCCAGATCCGGAGACCACGACCCTGGCCAAGTATCGGTCTGCCAAGTCCTGATACTTCGAGGCATCCTCCTCGTCCTCAACCGCGATCAAGATATCCGCCACCTCATCAGGGATCGAGTCCAAAACATACTCTATCATAGGCTTCCCGGCGATCGGGAAGAGGCCCTTCGAGACGCCCCTAAACCTACCAACGTTCGCGAAGACTATGGCCGACGGCTCATCCAAAGCTCAGCAGCCTCAGATGAATAGCTTAGGACGGGGATTTAACCTCTTCGAGGAATGGCCGGAGCGGGGGCGGGGGCCACATGTAGAGTAGCTCGAAGCTCACTCCGAGGGGTCTCATCGATTCTCCGCCGAGTAATAGGTCGAGGAGGCTTGGAGGCTTAGGCTTAACCCACCTGTATGGAGCTGTCTCAGGTAATCCGGCCAGGCGCCTGGCCTCGGAGATCGCCTTTTCGAGGTCTCCGACATCGTCCACGAGCCCGAGCCTCCTCGCCTCCAATCCGAGGTATGGCCTGGCGGTTAAGATCTCACTCCAATCCCTGATCTTATCGCCCCTCACCTCCCTAACCCTCTCGAGGAAGACCTTGGCCGTGGAGTTCACCATGGATTGTAGGACTCTCCTCTCCTCGTCGGTCAGCTCCCTTAATGGGCTCCCAATATCCTTAAGCCTACCGCTCTTGAAGATCTCGTATCTCAGCCCAAGCTTCTCGGCAAATCCCTCCACATTAACGTAGATTGAGACGGCCCCGATCGAGCCCGTCACGGATGTCGGGGAGGCTATTATCTCATCGGCCGCCAGGGAGATGTAGTATCCGCCCGAGGTCCCATACTCGGAGATGTAAGCCACCATGGGCCTGGCCTCCGAAAGCCTCCTGAGAATGTTGTAGATCTCCTCCGAGGCAGAGGCGCTTCCACCGGGGCTGTTGATGTAGAGGACTATGGCCTTCGCATATGGATCTGCCTCAACCTCCCTAACGAGCTCCTCAACATCCTCCGGGGTTAGGGTTGCGCCGAGGATGGAGATCGGAGATTTTTGATAAGCTATGTTTCCGGAGAGCTTTATGACGGCCACGTATCCGCCATAGGTCGGCGCGCTCATCCTCGAAACGGCGAGCCATATTCCGGAGACCGCTCCAGCCGTTATTATCGCGGTCACCAAGACTATGAACCAAGTCTTCCTAAACAGCTCCTTCATCTTCTCACAGGTCTAGGATTCCATGAGACCTCCTAAAACCTTTTCTGGCCTGCTAAGGAGTAAAATATGGGGGATCCGCGGTAAGATGAGGCTCAACATTAAACTTAGGATGGAGTATTGGCTTTTAGGATTAAGGGATAAAATCGGCATACCTTTCAAGCCGGAGGAGGAAGTACGTAAACTCGGCCTCAAAGAAGGGCAAAAGGTATTGGATTATGGATGCGGCATCGGCTCATACACTTTTCCAGCCGCCAGATTGGTAGGTGAGAGTGGAAGGGTTTACGCCTTGGACAAAGAGCCATCAGCCATAAGAAAGATCGAGGAAAAGGCCCGGGAGAAAGGTTTCCACAATATAGACACAATATTATCTGATAGGGATACCGGATTGCCCGACGAAAGTGTTGATGTTATCTTGCTATATGGGGTGCTACCTGAAATCAAGCATAAGGAGCCGCTACTAAGAGAGTTGTATAGAGTTTTAAAGCCAAGCGGATACCTCTCTACCCGCTTCTGCTTCCGCATGAAGAAGGAGAGAATCCTAGAAATTATGGAGGAAACGAACCTGTTCTCTTTAAAGGAGCAGAAAGGTCACATACTTAACTTTTCGAAGAGAAGCGGCAAGGGGCCATGAACTGGATCATCACAAAACTTCACCCTAGATTCGTGGAATCCGGTGAAACTTTTCTCAAAGGCCTTAAACTCCCGCGGTCATCCCAACATATTCTGGAAGTCTTACTCGGACTCAAAGATCCTTGAAGCGATAAATACAGGTCTATAGACGAGCCCTTTGAACCGAGATGAGGTTCCCGTTCTTCAGGCAGGAGAGGAGGGTTGAGGAGAGGCCCAGGGAGTTCAGGGTAATAAGCCCGAGGATCATCGACATCCTAACCCATCTGAAGGTTCAGTCCGAGAAGCTCAAGAGAACCTATCACAGGCTCTTGGCGAGGGATAAGGAGCTCTTCGAGGCATGCGTCAGAGCCGAGCAGGAGCTTGACAGGGATAGGGCGACCATCTACGCGAATGAGATAGCTCAATTGAGGAAGATGTCTAGAACGATCTTGAAGAGCCAGATATCGCTTGAGAAGGTAATCCTGAGGCTTGAGACGATAAGGGACTTCGGAGACGTTATGAACGTCCTCGCACCCGCCACAAAGATAATCAGGAGAATACAATCCGATCTAAGCGGACTCGTTCCAGAGGTCGCGCATAACTTGAGGATGGTGGACGAGATGCTCGAGGGAGTCATGGTCGAGGCCGGAAACGTAACCGGGGCGACCGTCTCCGTGATGGTGGCCGACAGCGAGGCGAGGAGAATCTTGGAGGAGGCCTCGGAGATAGCCGCCCAGAGGATGAGCAACCAATTCCCAGAGCTCCCAGAGCCCTTAAAGGCCGATGAGAAGAGCCAGGTGAGCAGGGATAACGTAATCTGAGACGCGCATCGAAGCCTGAACACCCCTATTTCTTGAGGACTAAGTGTTATGGAGAATCGCGCGGCACCATATCTAGTCTAGGTTTGTAATTCGATGGATTAAAGGAGGAAGACGCTGGGCTTAGAGGGTAAAGGGGATAAGAGACCCAGTCCAAGTTATTTATGCCATGTATAAGGTGAACGTTAGAGATGTTGAGAAGGTTCCGGTCGCGAAGGAAGCCTATAGGGGGAGGAGGATATGGGCTCAATACCTGATAACCGACGAGCAGGGAGCCAAGAAGTTTCATATGAGGATCTTCACGATCGAGCCCCATGAATCCACCCCACCCGACCAACACATCCACGAACATGAGGTCTTCATCCTAAAGGGTAGGGGGAGACTCCTGACCATCAAGGACGGTGATCGGAAGGAGGTGGAGATAAGGGAGGGAGACGCCATATTCATAGAATCGAACGAGATACATCAATTCTTCAACGATCATGACGAGCCTTTGATCTTCTTATGCATTAAGGGGGCTCCCGAAATCTATTAGAGGCATGAAAGATGGGTGGATCGGATACCTGCTCGTCAAACCCGATTAGTAAGATTAACCACCTGACTCGATCAATCAGGTTCGATGAATTTATTCGAATACAGGCTTGGAGAAAAGCTGTTGAAGGTTGCGGGGGAGCGCTTCTGACATGGGCTTATGGTGAAGAGTTTAGAGAATCCAAGCGCGAGATTTGATCGTGAGAGGATTCCGATAACCTCGAGCATGGAGGTTGAGGCCGAAAACTTATCTTAACCCTCTAGACGGTATGATCGAGGTGTGATTTGATGAGGGCGGCGGTCTTCTACGGTCCTAGAGATCTGAGGGTTGAGGAGGTTGAGAAGCCGAAGCCCGGTCCTGGAGAGATCCTCGTGAAGACCTCGGTGGCCTTAACGTGTGGAACCGATCTGAAGACGTATCTGAGGGGGTATCCCTTCACGAAGCCCCCGCTGATAATGGGCCACGAATACACGGGAATAGTTGAGGAGGTCGGGGAGGGGGTGGATTGGGTTAAGCCCGGAGATAGGATAGTGACGGTCAACTCCGCCCCATGCGGCCACTGCATCTACTGCAAGCTCGGCAAGCCGAATCTATGCGAGAGGCTTATGGATCAGATAATTGGATTCACGGTCGATGGGGCTTATGCTGAATACGTTAAGGTTCCTCCGAGAATAGCCAGATTCAACCTCTATCATGTGGCCGAGGATGTCGAGCCCGTTGAGGCGGCGCTACTCGAACCATTTTCATGCGTGGTCAGAGGCCAGAGACTGATAAAAATAGATCTAGGGGATACGGTGGCGATAATCGGAGCAGGGCCGATAGGGTTGATGCACCTACTCCTTGCGCGGATCTCCGGATCCAAGAAGACCATAGTCATCGATATCAGCCCGGATAGGTTAAGGTTTGCTGAGAAGCTTGGAGCGGATGTCACGATAAACAATAGGGAGGAGAACGCGGTCGAGAGGGTCAGGGAGGAGACGAACGGGATTGGGGCGGATGTGGTGATAGAGGCCGTTGGGAGGGTCGAGACGTGGGAACAAAGTCTAAGCCTCGCTAGAAAGGGCGGAAAAGTCCTCCTATTCGGCGGATGCCCATCCGGGACCAAGGCATCCTTCGACACGTATATGATCCACTATGGAGAATTGACGATTCAGGGATCATTCCATCTAACCCCGCAAGATGTTTTAAGGGCCATGAGGATGATAGAGTCTAAGAGGCTCCCATTAAAGAAGTTGATAACTAGGGAGGCGAGGCTGGATGAGATCGTCGAGATATTCAATAGGATAAGGCAGGGAAAGGAGCTTAAGGTGGCCATAAGATTCTAGAGAGTTCTCTGAGATGCTAAAACATCATCGCGTGTCTTCATAGGATGGAGACGTCGGCGAGATTAAGCGACTATCATAACCTTCATGCTCTTATGGGGGTCGTGGGCAACCCTGAATGCTTCATCGATCTCGCTAAGCCTAAACCTATGGGTTATCAGGTCGCTGAACCTAACCACGCCACTCGATACCAGCCTTAAGGCTAGATTTGTTTCAAGCTCTGAGGTTGAGTAGCTGGTAACTATGCTGATCTCATTCAGGAAGATGTATGAGAAGTCGAGCAACGCCTTCTCACCCCTCTCCGGAGCCCCGAAGATCAGGAGCACCCCGCCCTTCCTCAGGGTGCTTAGGGCCGTGGCCAGGGCTTTAACGGATGGGGTTGCCAATACGGCTATATCCACACCCCTCCCATCAGTCTCCCTCTTACACGTTTCAGCGAAGTCCTCCTCCCTCGGATTTAGGGCGACATCGGCTCCAATCCGCTTAGCGAAGTCTATCCTGAAGGGAACCAGATCTGCGGCGGCTATGAAGGATGCCCCGAAGGCTTTGAAGAGCTTTATGAAGATAGCCCCCATAGGGCCGACGCCGGTTATCGAGACGCTCATCCCGGGCTTAAAACCGCTCCTCTCAACGCCCTTTAACGCGCATCCAACAGGCTCGATGAAGATCGCCTCCTCGTCGCTGACGTGATCGGGTATCTTGAGGACCGCCCCCCGCTCCACGTTTATCCTAGGAACCTTGAAGTATTCCGCGAATCCGCATGGGATTATGGTCGTCTTAAGAAAGAGCGGGCACATGGTATAGTTTCCATGATAACAATAGTAGCATTTTCCGCAAAAGACGTGATGATGGGCGAATATCCTCTCCCCAACCTCGTAGCCCTCTGCCTTGGAATCGACTATGTCTCCGACGACCTCATGGCCTAGCATGGGTGGGGTTATGGGCTTGCCATACACCTTCTCAAGATCGGTTCCACAGATCCCACAAGCCCTCATCCTCACCAACAACTCGCCATCGACGGCCTTGGGAACCTCAACCTCCCTAAGCTCAACAACGCCGCTACCCGGGGCAGAGAAGGCCGCCTTCAAGGCTCAAGCCCCTCCGGATTCTCGAGAAGGCTCTTCACGGTTTGGAGGAATCTGGCGGCCGGCGCCCCATCTATCAACCTATGGTCGAAGACCAGGGTTAGGTGGCCGACATGCTTCAACCTCACCTCACCATCCTCGGTTAGATATGGTTGAGGCTTAATGGCTCCAAGCGCTAGGATCGCGGCGTCGGGTGGATTGATTATCGGGGTGAAGTATGTTACTCCAAGTGCTCCTAGGTTTGTGACGGTGAAGCTGTGGCCCGATTGCTCGGCGAGGGTTATCTCCCCCCTCCTACCCATCTCCGCGAAGCCGTCGATAAGCTCGGTGAGCTCCCTCAACGTCTTCTTGTCAGCGTCCTTAACGACCGGGGCCATCAACCCCTTAGGCGTATCGACTCCAACCGCTATATTCGCCGACTCATGGTAGATCAGCTCATCACCCTCGAAGGTTACGTTCATCTCCGGATGCTTCTTCAGGGCTAGGGCCACGGCCTTAACCGCGTATGCCGTGAACGATGGCCTACCCTTAACCTTCCTATGCTCAAGTAGCTTATCCGCGTCGAACTCCATGGTTAGGGCGACCGGCAGGGCTTGATGGAATCCCGGGCTAAGCCTCCTAGCTATCGCCCTCCTAACCCCGGCGAATGGAACCCTCCTAACCCCCTCCTCGACGACCTCCGCCTTGGGAGAGATCTCTGGAACCGCGATCCCATGCTCTCTAGCGTATTTAAGGACATCATCCCTCGTTATCCTACCACCCGGCCCGGTCCCCTCAACCTTCTCTAATGGTATCCCCAGCTCTCTTGCGAGCCTTCTCGCGACCGGGCTCGCCTTCACCCTGAGCTTAGGCTTAACCTCAGCCGGGGCCTCGGCCTCCTCTATTATCGCTATGGCTTCTCCGACCTTGGCGATCTCACCCGCCCTCTTCAAGATCTTGGCAAGCTTGCCCGTATGCGGCGACTCAACCTCAAACGTCGTCTTCTCGCCCTCGACCACTAAGATGGCCTCCCCCTTACTCACATCTTCACCCTCCTCCTTCAGCCACTCAACTATCCTCCCCTCCTCCATCACCGGATCGAGTCTGGGCATCTTGAGCTCCATAATCTCATCCCACCAACCTCTTAACGGCGTCAACTATCTTATCGGCATCAACCATGTATTGCTTCTCAAGCTGTGGTGAGAATGGTATCGGCAGAGGAGGAGAATTCACCCTGATTATGGGCGCGTCTAGGTAGTCGAACGCGAACTCGCTGACATATGCCGAGACCTCGGCCGATATACCGCACGTTTTGACGCTGTCATCCGCTATGACGAGCCTATTCGTCTTCATAACGGATTTAACGATAGTGTCGTAATCCATGGGCTGAATGGTCATCAAGTCTATCACCTCGGCGCTCAAACCCTCCTCCGCCAATCTGTCAGCCGCCTTCAACGCCTCGACGACGGTTCTGGCCACGGCGACTATCGTCACATCATCTCCCTCCCGCTTAACATCACATCTACCCAAGGGTATCAGATACTCGTCCTCGGGAACAGGCCCCTTCATCCTGTAGAGGGCTCCGGACTCGATGAAAAGGACTGGATCATCATCCCTTATAGCCGACTTCAATAAGCCCTTAGCATCCCTCGGGGTTCCGGGCAAGACCACCTTTATCCCAGGTGATTGGAGGAAGCACGCTGCTAGGAATTGGCTGTGCTGGCATCCATGAACTCTCCCCAGGCTATACTGCGTTCTGATAACCATTGGAAGCTTCACCTGTCCACCGCTCATGAACCTCGCTTTAGCCGCATGAGTTATGATCATGTCGGTTGCGAGGGTTAGGAAGTCGACATACATTATCTCGGCGACCGGTCTAAGCCCCATCAAAGCGGCCCCTATCGCGGTTCCGGCTATGGCCGCCTCCGAGATCGGCGTGTCCAAGACCCTCTCAGGCCCAAACTCCTCCAATAATCCCTTGGTCACCCTGTAGACTCCCCCGAGAACCCCTACATCTTCTCCGAAGACTATCACCCTCTCATCTCTCCTCATCTCCTCTCTCAGCGCCTCGTTCAGCGCCTCGGCATAGCTTATCTCCCTAACGCCACTCCCCATACCTCGCATCCCCGCCAACGTAGAGGTAATTCCACATCTCGTCAAACGGCATGACCGGGGCCTCCTCAGCCTCCTTGACCGCCTCCTCCAGGATCAAGGCTATCTCCTCATCCCATCTCCTAAACTCATCCTCTGAAACTATTCCGAGGCTCTTGAGCTTCTTGAAGAATCTATCTATCGGATCCCTCTTCATCCAGAACTCAACCTCCTCCCTCGGCCTATACCAAGCGGTATCATAGACCCCATGCCCCTTCTTCCTATAAGTCCTACACTCGATGAACGCAGGCCCATTACCCGATCGAATATACTCGGCCGCCTTATCGGCCGCATAGTAGACGGCTACCACATCATTTCCATCCTCGACGAGGAACGACTTCATCCCATAGCATGCGCCTCTAGCCGCTATGCTCTCACCCGCGAAAGACTTTCTATGTGGAACCGATAATGCATACTGGTTGTTCTCGCATACGAATAGTATCGGTAGCTTCCAGACGGCGGCTAAGTTAACCCCCTCGTTGAATGCGCCGGTATTCGTCGCCCCATCTCCGAAGAAGACGACGGCTATCCTATCCTCCTTTCTATACTTCAAGGCCAATCCCACCCCACACGCTATCGGTATGCCGCTTCCAACGATCGCCGTGGCCATGGGGATGTTATGCTCGACGCTTAGGGCCGAGTGCATGCTCCCACTCAACCCCTTACATGTTCCGGTGATCTTCCCGAAGAGCTCGGCCATCAAGGCCTTCATCGAAACCCCTCTGGCGATCGCGTGGCCGTGGCCCCTATAGGTCGTGACTATGACATCGTCATCTCTGAGAGCTCCTATGACTCCGGCCGCGACCGCCTCCTCGCCGAGATAGAGGTGAGCCGGCCCTATCAGCTTCCCCTCCACCAGAAATAATCTCTCAACCATCTCCTCAAATCTCCTAGCCTCGAGCATCTTCCTAAGCATCCATCTAAGCCTCTCATCGGTTAGACCAAGCTCGCGATACCTATCTACGGGTACCTCCTTAACGACTTCGATCGATGGATTCATGGCGATAATAATCGCCAAGAGGATGATAATAACCTTAAATCCTCTACCTGAGCAATTCGCGGCATGCATTTTTGGAAGTAGTTTCTTAGATCGATTCTCCCACGAATCGATCAGACTCCCCGCATGCCCAGACCTTAATATGCGGGGAATGGGTTCAATAAATGTCATGAAATATTAAGATCGATGGTCTAGTTTCATGATAGGATGCTTGCGGGGGAACGTGGATCCTGGAGATGAGCGTAATTTTTGAGGGGATAAAAAAGGATGTTGAGGATGCCTTGGAGAAATACGATCACCTTGGCTGTAGAGAGCTTCTAAGCCAATCGAGCAAATAGATCTTGGGACTCCAATTCAGCAGCTTCTTAGCCAAGGAGATGTCGGCTAGGCTGAACCCTATCTCCCCCCTCCTCTCAGATTCGTGGACGATCTCGACCCCAGCCTCCCCGGCTATGGCTTCAGCCAACTCCCTCACCCTTATGGGCTTGCCATAACCTATATTGAGAATTTTCCCGGATGCTTCCTCGCTTAAAGCCGCCTTGATCAAGGCATCCGCCACATCTCCGACGTAGATGAAGTCTCTAACGGCCTCACCATCCCCATAGATTATCAATGGCCTCCCCTCCCTCGCCCTCTCCAAGAATATCTTAACGACTCCAGCCCTCGCCCGCTCGCCGAAGACGTTAAACAGCCTGAGGACGACCACGTCGACCCCATACTCTTCATGATATTTTATGCAGAGCTTCTCGCCCTCAAGCTTCGTCACCCCATAGAAGCTTATCGGATTGGGTTTGAGATCCTCTCTAGCGGCTTCATTCAATTCTCCATAGACCGCGGCGCTGCTCGTGAAGACGAGCTTGGCTCCAAGATCTCTCGCAAGCTTCAAGACGTTCTCGGTTCCAACGACGTTCACACCCCAATACTCATCTCTCTTAACCTCAGACTCAACCACGTCGGTTAAGGCGGCTAGATGGAAGATGACGTCAACATCACCCGCATACCTCCTCATGGAGTCAAGGTCTCTAACATCGACCCTCCTGAGCTCGGTCTCCGGGGGCAGAGCCCTTAGGGTCTCCAGAGACGCGCGCTCAAAGTTATCGAATACGAACGCATCCCAGCCCCGTTCAACGAGCTTCTCGACGAGATGGCCACCGATGAAGCCCGCCCCGCCCGTAACCAGCGCCCTCATTAAAAACCGGATGGAAAGCCCAGGCTTTAAGCAAACCGCCGTGAAGGCATAAAAGCCTGGATAATAAAGCTTATATGTAGCAACCAAACAAAATAGATCGGTGGATGAAGGCGCTTCAGCCTTAAGCTGGGCGCCGGATGCCGCGAGGAGCGTATGCTCACGATGACCGCGCGCAGAGGCCGAACCCACAGACCACGGCGAACGATAAATCCCAAGCCTGAGGACGCCGGCCGGTGGATGCCTCGGCTCGGGCGCCGAGGAAGGACGTGGCAAGCTGCGAAAAGC
>NJEK01000007.1 GCA_002255105.1 Candidatus Wolframiiraptor sp. EX4484-121 | reverse complement strand
TTCTTGACGAGAGACTTCAGGAAGTATGATTGGAGGGTTGAGGTTGATCCGAGGAAGCCGAAGGCCGAGGACGAGTATGATGTGATAATCGTTGGGTCTGGGATAGGCGGCCTAGCATGCGGCGCGCTTCTCTCCAAGAGAGGCTATAAGATCCTCGTCCTAGAACAACACTATCAGGTGGGGGGATATTGCTCATCGTTCAAGAGGGATGGTTTCACCTTCAACGTCGGCGTATCGGATGTGAGCGGCCTATGGGAGAGGGGGCCGATAACATATCTCCTAAATGAGCTTGGACTCAAGCCCGAAGAACTCTTCGTGAGGAATAGGATGAGATACATCTTTCGAGGAGAGGTCATCGAGGCCGGAAGCCTCGACGAGTTCGTCAAGAGATTATCGGAGATGTTTCCATCTGAGGAGGAGAGTATTCGGAGATTCTTTGAGGATGCGAGGATGGCCTATGATGAGTGCTATATGGAGGCGAATGTCTATGGTGTTCCCCTGCCAGCCGAGCTGATCGTCAAGGTTTTTGGATCGAAGAAGCTCCTAAACTATCCCAAGGAGCATCCCCACTTCTATGATTGGATGAGTAAAACGTTCAAGGAGAAGCTTGACGAATACTTTGAGGATGAGAGCCTGAAGACCCTCTTATGCGCCTTAATAGGATATGTCGGCGCGGAGCCCAGCGAGGTTCCGGCGAGCAGCGCCCTAACGGCCATGGTCTCATACTACATTCATGGGGGATATTTTCCGAGGGGAGGGGCGCAGAACTTCGCCGAGACTCTTAGGAGGTTCATCGAGGATCATGGTGGAAGGGTCTTGCTTAGATGTAGGGTGGATGAGATACTGGTGGAGGATGGGAGGGTTAGGGGTGTGAGAGCTTGTGGAAGGGTGTTTAGGGCGCCGATAGTCGTGGCTAACGCAAACGCCAAGACAACATTTCTAGAATTGGTTGGGGAGGGGCATCTGGATAAAGAGTTTCTCGAATATATTAGGGGGTTGAAGATGTCCCCCTCATGCTTCGCCGTCTTCCTAGGACTCGACATGAATCTAAGAGATCATCCATCGATAATGGTCAACCTCGATGAGGGATATTATCTGGTCATAAACTCTAATGCGGATCCAACCCTCGCTCCGAAGGGTAAGGCCGGCGTAATGATCCTAACGGGAGCAAAATATCGAGATTTTCCGGAGAGGGGGACGGAGGAATACCTTAGATTGAAGAAGACACTTGCTGAAGAGCTTATCGAGAAGGTTGAGAAGCTGATACCGGATCTATCCAAGCACATAGTCGTGATGGATGCGGCGACCCCGAAGACCTATGAAATATATACATCCATGCCCGAGGGCGCCATCTACTCATTCGACCAATCGATCCACACCAAGAGGCCATACTTCAAGACCCCAATAAAGGGACTATATCTCGCAAGCGCATCCACATTCCCGGGAGGAGGAATAGAAGCCGTCACGATCTCAGGAATAATATGCGCAAACGATATCTGCGGATGGAGGGTGAGCCATTCATCCAGGCAAATCTTATCTATATCCTAGAGCCATCATATAGTATGGCCATCTCCGCGTACGTCTTTATAAGGACTTCTCCGGGAAAAGCGAGGGATGTCGCTAAGGCGATCTCGGGTATAGGGGGCGTTAAGTCCGCTCACGCGGTCACCGGGAGGTTTGATGTGATAGCCTTTGTTGAGGCCCCGGATATAGCGGCCCTAGGAGATCTGGTTCTCTCGAAGATCCACGGGGTCGAGGGGGTCTTGAGCAGCGAGACATCGATAGTCGTCTAACACCCTAAATCACCAACATTTTTTCCTTAGAACGTTTTTAAGTAATGCCACCTAATGTCGCCTAACACCAATTTCCTGAACTGCGGGCCCGGAGGGATTTGAACCCTCGACCCCCGGGTTAAGAGCCCGGCGCTCTACCTGACTGAGCTACGGGCCCCAGCTATCCTCTATTTCATAGGCTTATTTTAATTTTTCACATTTGAAACTCATCCACGAAGCTTTCGCGTTTTCGATGATGGGGTTGATTTAGCTGTCTAAGGAGTTGAGTGTGGAAAGCTTGAAATTTCTTAGAAGCCTCCATAATCGGGGGATGGCTTCGGCCGTCGGGGTGGATCTGGCAGGATCTCCGAGGAACTGGACTGGTCTATGCCATCTGGATGAGCTGCTTGGATGCGAGGTTGCTAAGGTCCATGGGGATGAGGAGATAGTCGATTTTATAGTGGAGAGGCCTCCGAGCATCGTGGCCATCGACGCGCCTCTCACCCTGCCTCGAGGAGACCGTGCCGGATCTATGCGTGAATGTGATAGGGCCTTGAGGAGGATGGGGCTTAGACCGCTTCCCCTAACCCTCCGATCCATGAGGCTCCTAACCATGAGGGGGATCAGGCTCAGGGAGAGGCTCGAGGACCTGGGCTTCAAGGTGATAGAGGTCTTCCCGACCGGGGCTCAGAAGATCTTGGGTATCTCGACGAAGAGGGTTGAGAGGCTTCGAGAAGACTTGAGGAGGCTTGGATTGAAGAATCTGCCCATGGATGTGGATGGAGACATACTCGACGCGGCCACATGCGCGCTCATCGGAATACTCCATCTCAAGGGACTCTGCGTGGAGGTTGGCGACCCGGAGGAGGGGGTTATCGTTATGCCGAAGAGATTTAAGTAGCGGCTGGGAACGTTATATCTGGTGCATTTAAGATGCCTATCGAGAGGGTGGTAACCGGGATTCCGGGGCTCGACGACATCCTACACGGCGGGATCCCCAGGAGGAACGTGGTCCTACTCTCCGGAGGGCCTGGAACTGGTAAGTCGATCTTCGGCCAACAATACCTGTATAATGGGCTGAGGCTCGGCGAGCCCGGCGTCCTAGTGGTCTTGGAGGAGCACCCGGTCCAGGTGAGGGTCTCTATGTCCCAGTTCGGCTGGAACGTCAGGCCCTATGAGGAGAAGGGGATGTTCGCGATAGTCGACGCATTCACGGCTGGGATCGGGGAGGCGGCGAAGCGTGAGCGATATGTGGTGAGGGCTCCGGACGACTTCCAGTCCTTGATCGACGTATTGAGGGAGGCGATTAGGGATGTTGGAGCGGTAAGGGCGGTGATAGACTCGGTGACGACCCTCTACATAACCAAGCCCGCCATGGCCAGGGGGATGGTCCTTCAGCTGAAGAAGATCTTGTCGGGGATGGGGTGCACATCGATCCTAGTCTCCCAGGTGAGCGTGACCGAGAGGGGCTTCGGGGGCCCTGGAGTCGAGCACGCGGCCGATGGGATAATCAGGCTCGACCTCGATGAGATTGATGGGGAGCTTAGGAGGAGTATAATCGTCTGGAAGATGAGGGGGACATCCCACTCGATGCGGAGGCATCCGTTCGAGATAACGGATAAGGGGATGATAGTTAAAGCCGAGGAGGTCATCAAGATAGCTGGTAGGTGATATGTGATGAGCGAGGAAGTTCCCCTAACCCCGATCGGGAGGGAGCAGATCCACAAACTCGAGTCAGCCCTACTGATCGGAAGCATTCTTAGACCAGATGTCTTGGAGGAGTTGAGGAAGGCTGAGGAGAGGTTGACTTGGGTGGACTCATTGGCCGTCGCGGCCGCGGCCTTGGCCAGGGAGAGGGCCAAGATGACCGTAAGCCAAATAGCGGATGAGCTCGGCAGGAGCGAGGCGACCATAAGAAACCATCTTGGAGGAAAGACTAAGGCAGGCCAAATAGTCAGGGAGACCTATGAGCGCTTCCTGAAAGAGGGGGTTAAACTGGAATTACCATCCATCTTCGAGCTCAAGCAGCCGAGCCTCGAGGAGGCGATAAGATCCGGGGAGGTTGTGAAGAGGGAGGAGATCGAGAAGCTTAAGGAGAGGTATGAGGCTGAGATCAACGATCTCAAGAACCAATTGTCCGAGCTGCGGTCGAAGATCGAGAGCGCTAAAGACGCTTTAACGAGGGCCATGGAGCTCTTGAAATGAGAACGTAACAACTCCCCAAGATTTTTTCTAAATAGCTCCTCGAGAACGCTTCCGCCACTTCTTAAAAGAGAATTAATAGGCTTATCACATGATCTTTTTGGGTAGAGCCCCGGCCGGGCTTTGAACCCGGGACCACCGGCTTTTAGGGCAGTTGCTCTGGACTTAGCTTACCAAGCCGGTGCTCTACCAGACTGAGCTACCGGGGCTTAATTTCTATTGATCTCCCGCTGGCTTTATACTTTAATTTTCTCAGATGGTCGATTTCGTGAAGTTCAGCTTCTCAACTATCGCGTGTGGTGCGTAGACAGGGGTCTCGACCTCCCACCAGCTTATCCAATACCTCTCCCTCCCAAGCTCTCTTATCCGATTCAGTATTCTCAGCATGTTATCGCTTATCCTAAGCCCCTTTATCGAGGACTCTATACTCCCCCTCCTTATCCTGAATAAGCCATCTCTAGGAATCGTTGAGAAGTCTCCAGCGCTATAGTTCTGGTATCTCAGATACCAGTCGTTCGTCACGTAGATTCCGTCGTCTATGCTTGAGAGGAGCTTCTCGAAGCTCTTACCCCCTCCCTCGACTATTAGGTTGAATGGGGCTGGGACTATGAGCCCCGCGTTGGCGGTGGTCTCGGCCCCAAACTTCTTAGCGGTCGTAGAGTTATGTAGATAGGTCTTCAAAATCCCCCCATCGATTATCACATTTCTCCTAGTCGGGACCCCCTCGTCGTCAAAGGCGGCGGACCCATAGGTCCTCGGAATTGTAGGATCGTCTATAAGGCTGAAGACCCTCGATGAGACCTCCCGGCCAAGCTTATCCTTCAGGAAGGACAGCCCGGCGTCCACGTAATAAGCCGATGAGGCATCCCCAACCTGCTCGACTAGGTGGGCGAAGACCATCGGCCCTAGGAGGGCCTCATACTCTCCAGGCTCGGCCTCGACCGGATTTAGGGCCATCCTAGCTATTTTTCCAGCCTCTCTTCCAGCTCCCTCCGGATCGAAGTCCCTGTCATCTGCGGCGATCGAAACGAAGTGGCCCGCGGCGTCCTCGGATGCGAGGGCTCTGACCGAGATCTCGACCGTGGCCTCGCTAGCGACCCCATAGGCCCTCCCGCTGGTCCTAAGCCAGGTCTTGCCGCTTGAATAGGTTAGGGTTCCGGCGACCCTCTTAGCCCCCTCGGCCAAGGCGGCGTTTACAGCGGCCTCGACATGGTCCACCAGCTTCTCCGGATCTCCCGACACCCTTCCAGCCCTCAACAAATTCTTATCATACTTGAATGGGCCTCTGGGAAGCTCGGCGTAGGTCTCGGCGGGCCTGCTCATCCTCGCCAGGTAGATCGCCTGCTTCACCGCCTCCCTAACGGTCTGGATCGAGAGGTCGTCGACCGAGATGCTGGCCCTCCTCTCCCTTATGGCGACGAATATCTCGGCCGCCCGCTCATCCCTCTCCTCCGAGACGACCACCTTGTTGTTCGCGAACTTTATCCTCCTCTCCCTTCCAACATAGATCTCGGCGACCGCGTCCGTAGCCCCGAGCTTCAAGGCGTTCGAGACTATGAATCTCGCGAGCTTTCCCGGATCCATCCTCAAAATCTCCGAACTTCCCAAGGCAATAAGATTTCCCCCGGATCCCCGATTCAACCGCCTACCTTGGATATTTATTCTCGGATTGATATCGATAACATGTCATGGGGTTCCCCGATGGAGATGACCTGCGTGAGGAGGTAATTAAGGAGCTCAATTACATTGGGGTCGATGCTGGATCAGTTGAGGCGCTCAGCGTTCACGGCGCTTCGATCAAGAAGAGCCCCTCCATCATACTCGTAATAACACGTACGGTCAGGCGGTTTAAGCTCGTGAAGAGGGGGCCGGGTCTCGCGATATTGGCGGATGAGGAGAGCGCCTTGAGAGACGCCTCGGACGAGGAATTCGGGGGAATTATAGCGCACGGCTTCCTACTCCCATACAATCCCATAATCAATGAGAAGCTCCTAGAGGACCTTGAGAGGAGATATAAGAGGCATGTTGTGGTCGAGTCCCTTCAAAACCTCATTTTGGAGCATAAGTTGGCCTCGACTAGGCTGATAATTAAGCCTGAATACTTCCTCTATGATAAGCTCAGAAGGCTCGCGGCCATCTATCCACCATCTAGGAGATTTGTCAGGGAGATGCTTAGGGGGTCGAGGGACGATGTTACCAAGGTTTTAGACGGGTTCCTGAAGGCGATAAAGGATCTGGTGGATCGGGGGATACTTGAGGAGAGGCATGGAGGATATTCTCCAACAGATCGATTCGTCCATGAAGTCTTGTCGAAGAAAAAAGTCTATGATAGATTTTCAGACGAACTCGAACACCTCCTTAAACTCTACCTAACGGCCGGCACCGCATCCCCATTAGACACTATTAAAAACGTCACGTTCGATCTCGACATCTTGATGCCCGTGAGGGTTCCCGATCCCAGCAAGATGCTCTATATGGAGACCTCCATCGGACCCCAGCCCTTAACGACGAGTAGGGAGATAAGGGACTTCATCAGCGAGACTTATGGGGTCAGATCTATAGATGTCAGGTTGAGGAAGATCGGGGGCGTCTTCAACTCAACCTATTTCGCATCATTTGAGATCGATGGCCGCGAGGAGAGGGTTTTCGTCAAGAAGTATCTCAACTGGACGGACTTTAAGTGGGTGGCGGCGTGGCTCTGGGCTATAGGTGTGAAGAACTTCTCCGTCTTGGCCTCATCTAGGATGAGCAACGAAATCTACTTCATAAACAAGCTCTCCGAACTCGGATTCAACACCGCCGAAATACTCCACATAAATTGGCCTAAGAAGACGATCTTTCAGAGATTCATCGACGGCGCCGACGGGTTAAAGGCCTTGAAGAACGCCGATGAGCCGAGGACATTCGATGATATCTCATATAGGATGGGGAAGATCTTGGCGACGGTTCATGGAAAGGGGGTCTGCATAGGAGACTGCAACCCATTCACATTCATCTTCGCTGACGATGAAGCATACCTAGTAGATCTTGAACAATGCTCTTTCGAGGGCTCAAAACCTTGGGATCTATGCGAGCTACTATTCTATACGGGCCACTACTTGAGCTCGGAGGACGCGGAGAGATTCTCTAAAAATGTCGTTCAGGGTTATCTTGAGGTTGGGGAGAGGGATGTGGTTAAGGCCGCATTAGATCAGAGATTCACAAGGATATTCATCCCATGGACTCCACCATGGATTCACTCAAGGATTAGGAGGGCGGTTGCGGAGATCTTAGCCTAGATCAGCCTAACATACTCTTTCCCCGCGGCCTCAACAGACCCTATCAGCAAGCTGTAAAATCTCTTGCCGTGAACCCTGTCCACCACGGATTCCAGCTTCCCATAAGCCTCGATCCTATCCCCCCTCTCAAACATCGCCGAGAATGTGAGATCATAACACATCAGCTGCTCAACATGGTATTCTCTACCGCCTATCTCGGCGCTTCCATGAACCCTGTAGATGGCTGGGTTGAAGCATGAATCTGATGCATCATCTACCTCGAGGATTGCACGCGCCAATCCGATTCTCCGGTAAATTTTATCAAAATATTTCTCAGAGATCTCCTCGCTCTTTCTTACTCCATGTATCGAGAACTTCACCCCCCGATAAACCCCCCTACATCTTATTCGATCAACCAGATTTGAGGCGTCGCTCGATGCTATTGGATAGCGTCTGAGCATGTCCCTTAGCGCCTGTTCTCTAGACCTGACCCCTAGATAGCCGAGCTCGCCTAAAATTTCGACAGCCTTCCAAAACTCTCTCCTCCCATAAACTATCAGATCTATATCCGATCTCTCATGATGCATTTTGAGGAGGATTGATCCGGTTATCCCGAGATCATCTTCATGGAGATCTCCGTGATCGCATAGCTCTCCAACGAGGGCGATAGTCAGTCCCTCCAGCCTGTCCCTCGGCCCGCGCTTAAGGAGTTCACGCAACCCCTCCAAGCAATTGTAATGTTTCTTGATGAACTCTATTGGGACCGATGACATCTCAGCCCCTATTACCGGATCATATCTCACGAATTCCGGGTGAACCTTCTTCAAGTAGTCCAGCATTTTCTTGAACTCCTTCATTGAGTAATCTGAGAAAATCCTTGAAAAACTCCTTCTATATCTTCTCCACGGCCCCGTCCCCGGAACATACTTCAAGTATGAGAAGATTCTCCCCGGCGGATGAACGTCTCCGACGACGCAGAATATCAATGAATCCCACGTCTCTAGGAAGTCGTGATCTCTTATCAATCCAATATTAGATTCTTTGATTTCATATTTAGATGTAATGGAGGGGGATTATCACGTCATCCCTATCATTTCCCAGGAATATTCTCTTTCGTCTCATCCCATCAAGTTCGATGATTTCAAGTCTCCCCACGACCTTGACCCATTCTCCACATGAGGCTGCCTCCGCAAACCTGCTCCTCATCGAGAAGATCTCGATGACCTCACCTTCCTTAACCTCGCCGAATAGCCTCCTCTTCACAGATACGGAATATCTATTTGGGGTTAGGATCGAGTATTTGTCATCTATAACCTCTCCTATAAAGCCCGCGGAACCCATCTCCACGCATTTCTGATCTAGGCTCTCCCAATACTCGGACGGCAGTGGAACGATCTTCGCCGTATAGACCTTCCCAGAAAACATCCCGGCTAAAATCTTAGACCTCTCGACGGAGATCCAAGTCTTTAACGGTAGGGATGAGTCCAGCCTGGATTTCCTAAGATCGTAATAATCATTCAGGGGCAGTAGACGCCCGCTCCTCCTAAGCCTTCTCATCGACTCGTAGATTCTCTTCCCATTCTCAATTCCATATACTATGAGATCTATATCGGACTTGGGCGAGCATCTTTCAAGGAGTATCGAGCCTGTCACCCCGACGAATCTCTCATCTACCCCAGACTCCCTGATCAAGATCCTCCTAAGCTCTTCGGCCTCGGGCGAGATACCTCTGAGGCGCCTCATGGATAGAGGGTTATAGACTTTATCGATCGCATCTAAAGGCGGGGCGGGCAACCTTCTACCGGCGAAGTCAAACCAATCATAATACTCTGGATATCTCTCGATGAAATATTTCAGGGATTCCTCTAACCGCCTAATTCTCCTAAAGCCCCCATCGAGCGGGATGTAGGTTGGGAGGGCGATCACCCTTCCCGGAGGCTGTAGGACTCCCTTGACGGCCATTATCGTCTCCTCGATCTCGACGTAGAAGCCCTCGATGGGGTGGATAGGCGGCTCCACGATAACATTTCAAAGACCTAGGCTATTTATTCCTTAGGGTGATGGAGGAAAGGATCGCGACATTTAAGGTGAGGGGAATCGAGATAAGGTTGGTTAAGGATCGGAAGATCTACATGCCTTCGGCCGCGACGAGGCTCATAGCCGAGAACCTCCACGACGTAGATGATTTAAGGGTTTTAGACCTCGGAACGGGATCTGGGGTCTTGGCGATACTAGCATCGAAGCTCGGAGCGGAGAGCGTCGTCGCAACCGATGTCTCTGAGAGAGCCGTCAGGATAGCGAGGAGAAATGCTGAGATAAACCATGTTGAGATAGATTTTAGGGTCGGAGACCTATTCGATCCCGTAAAAGACGAGTCGTTCGACCTAATAATCTGCAATCCACCGATGACCCCGTCTCCTGCTCAACTACCCAGATTTACATGGGGAGGGGTTGATGGGAGACTTATTCTCGATAGGGTTGTGGGTGGGGCGCCGAATCATCTGAGGAGGGGTGGAAGGCTCTTATTACCAGTTATCTCCCTGGTCGGTATAGGTAGAACCTATCAAATGTTATTGAGAAAGGGATTCATCCCGAAGGTCTTGGACTATCGGGTCCACCCGTTTGGGAAGACTCTTCATAGACTACTTAATCACCTCAAATCGCTGCCGGATTCAGACTATATTTACGATTATCTGGGTAGGATTTGCTGGAGGGTCGTCCTCTTCGAGGCCGTCAAGACCTAGTTAATTCTTCTATGGCCTTGCCGAGTAATCTGATTCCCTCCCTTATGTCCTCCTCGGATGCGGCGAAGCTTATCCTTATGAACCCCTCACCATATGATCCCAGGGCCGTTCCATGGAGGAATGCGGCCCCATATCTCTCTATCAACATCTTGACGAATTCCTCAGAGTTAACCTCAAGCCTATTCAAGATCTTGCTCACGTCAACCAGCGCGTAAAATGCTCCCTCGGGCTTCACAAACCTGATGTCCTCAAGCTTCGAGAGCTCCTCCACAACAGCATCCCTCCTCCTCCAATACTCCCTAACCATGTCCATGACCGGCTCCTGCGGCCCCCTTAAAGCCGCTAGGGCGGCGTATTGGGAGATCGAGTTTGGGCATGAGTTCATGACGTTTAGGAGCTTGAAGACCTGCGGCAGGATCTCCTCTGGGACTAGGGCGTATCCAAGCCTCCATCCGGTCATCGCGTACCTCTTAGAGAACCCGTCGGCGATTATCAGCCTATCCAAGCTCTTCTTAACGTGGAGTGGTGAGTAGTGTTTTAGGTCGTCGAAGAGTATTGGGCGATAGACCTCGTCTGAGAGTATGTAGAAGCCGTGATCCTCCGCGAGCTCAACTATGCCCCTCACATCCTCCTCGGGCATCACGACCCCGCATGGATTGTTTGGGGTATTCAATACGACGAGCTTCGTCTTCGGGGTTATGAGTTCGGCCAACCTTTCAGCGGTCATCCTAAAACCTTCCTCAAGCCTAAGCCTATATGGAACAGGTCTACCGCCAGCGAAGTATGCGGCGGCCTCATACTCAGGATAGCCTGGGTTTGGATAGATCACCTCCTCTCCCTCATCGACTATCGCCAGGGTTGATGCGAGTATCGCCTGCTTGCATCCGGTGGTCACGGCCACATTCCTCTCCCAATCGACCTCAACTCCATAATCCCTCTTAACGCTCTCCGCTATCTCCTGCCTAAGCTCAGGGATCCCTAGAGTTGGGGTGTAGTGGGTGAGGTTCTTCTTTAGGGCTTCAACGGCGGCATCCTTTATGTGTTTGGGCGTATCGAAGTCGGGCTCCCCTATCTCCAGATGAATAACCCTCCTACCACTCCTCTCAACATTCTTCGCGAACCTCAAGACCTTGAAGGCCGCTTCAGCGCTTACATCCAGAATCCTCCTGGGAACCTTATACCCGCACATGACGGACATCCTTGAATCTATTAGGAACTTAAAAACTTTAAAGACGCTGAAAGCGGGCTCTGAGGCCGCGAGACCTAAGCTTAGCGCCAAGACCTCCTCACCACAACTCTCCTCCAACCTTACCTATGATATTCCCTCATCAGACCTCTTAAGCTACTTTAGAAGCCTTCAAACCACCTTTCTCCAGCCTCCCGACGTACACCTGAGCGTATATCCCCATCGTGGGCAAAGATTATATAATATCTGGCGTTTTCATGCCTGTGAGAAGATCTTGAAACCCTGGGTTAGAGTTGGTGTTTTTTCGCCAAATGATCCACGTCCATGGGTGCGGGAGCAGAATATAGACCTGATGTTGAAGCATGAAGGGAGCTTGATTGATGCGTTAAAGAAGATGGGAGTGGAGGTCGTTAGAGGTGGAGAAGGCTTTCCCAAAATGGATCGAATAGCATGGAATACGAGGCTCGTCCAAGAGCATATAAGGAAGATTGCTGAGAAGAAGCCCGATGTCTTGATCCTGAATCAGGGCTCATGGACATTTCCATACGATAGTATCGACGCGGTGAAGTATTTTGAGGCGGAGGCGGGGGACATAGCGAGAGTCATAATATTCTCGCATAAAAACCCAAAGGTTCCCGGATTAGTCGCGGGAATGGCCATCGGAGGGGGATTAAAGAGGATAGGAATCCCATACACGCATATATTCGGAGACATAGAGAAGGATCCGAGGGTAAGCCGGGATTTAGAATCGGTTCTGAGATTCTATAAGCGGGGAGCGGAGTCCGCCGAGAAGGTCAAAGACGTCATTCGAAAATTGAAGTATCAAAAGTATTTGGCCCTCGGTGGAATGTCTTTAAGAATGCCGACGACCACCGTTGATGTCGATCAGTGGCAAAAAGTTTTCGGCATAAGCTACGAGACCCTCGACCAGTCAGAGCTTCTGGTTAGAGCTGAGAATATGGTTGAATGGGATGGTAGGCCTGGTGAAAGCAATTATAAGATACTTGACAGGAGGGTTGAGGATGCACTGGACTTTCTTTGGAGGAAGAAGCATGGGAGATTCGACTTCTCCAGGCCATCGCTCAAGGGAATAGAGAAGATCGTCTATCAGCTCGCGCTCTATTATGCAGCCCTAGACATCGTGAAGGAATATAACATCACTTTTATGGGGGTTAAGTGCCAAGATGAGTTAAGCGCTAGACACTGCACCGCCTGCATCCTGACAGCCTTCATGAACAACGATGTTGGACCCGATGGTAAGCCTAAGCCCATAATTCCAGCCTCTTGCGAGAATGATATGGACTCAGCCCTAACCCAGCTCATCCTCCACCTACTCACCGGTAAGCCGGCCGGGTTCGGAGACTTTAGGGATGTTGAGGATGGCGTTCTAACGATAATGAACTGCGGCCAGCATCCACCATACTTCTTTGGAAGACCTGATGAGGATCCGGTCAAGAAGCTTGATCGAGCTGAATATATAGGCCAAGAGATATTCTATGCCGCCGGCGGGGCCTCGGTTAGGGGGAGAACTCCCGGAGGATTGAAGATGACTGTTGCTAGGCTTGCAAGGGAGAATCTTAGATATCAGCTAGTCGCCACGGTTATCGAGACGATTGACGTTGATCCGGGTGAGCATGAGAGATATAATTATTCTTGGCCTATAATCAAGGGTAAGATACCAATACCTGATGAAGTCTTGATAGATGTTTGGCCCTGCAATCATCTAGGCTTCGCTTTCGGAGACCTGACCCCGGAGCTCGTGGAATTCGCCCATCGAGTGGGCATAGGATACAAGATCTTCGCGGAGGATGGAAAGGAGTATTCAAGACCTAGCTAACGTCGGATCCGAGAACATCGATCAGCCTCAAGGTCTTTAGGACTTCTGAGTTCAAGGTCGGAGATAATAAGCTTAATACTGGGATGAACCTCTTCTAATAGAACATGGCCGTAGGTGATAGGCTTCAGGGATATTCTGGGAGGATTAGGGAGATCCTCGAGGAGGGTGGGGTTGAGGTTGGAGATGATGTTGAGGTCGAGGCTGGGGGCGAGATCTATAGGGGAATCCTCATGGCGAGATACGAGCTCGCAGACCCAAACTACATCGTGATCAAGCTCCCAAACGGCTACAATATCGGAATAAGGGTTGAGGGCGAGGTGAGGGTTAGGAAGATAGCGTCGGCGAAGAAGCCCAAGTTCACCCCGCCTCCCAGGCCCGAGTTCAAGGAAGGTCTTCCGAGGGTCACGATCATGAGCACGGGTGGAACGATAGCGAGCAGGATAGATTATAGGACTGGCGGGGTTAGGCCTGCGTTAACCGCCGAAGATCTCCTCTCAATAGTTCCAGAACTCTCAGACATAGCCGAGATAGATGCGAGGATATTGTTCTCGATCTTCAGCGAGGATATGACCCCGGAACTCTGGAATAGGATGGCAGTGGAGGTCGATAAGCTGATCAGGAGCGGGATTGATGGGGTTGTCATAGCCCACGGAACTGATACGATGGGATACTCGGCCGCAGCCCTGAGCTTCGCCCTCCAAAAGCCGCCGATCCCGGTGGTCTTCGTGGGGGCTCAGAGATCTTCGGATAGACCGTCGAGCGATGCCGCGACAAATCTTATAGCCGCGACGCGTGTCGCCGGCCACGCCCCATTTGCTGAGGTCTGCGTTGTCATGCATGCATGGCACTCGGACGACTTGTTGGCCGTTCATAGGGGAACCAGGGTTAGGAAGCTTCACACGAGCAGTAGGGATGCGTTTAGATCGGTTAACTCGCCCCCGATAGCCTACGTCAAGGATGGAAAGATCGAGCTAAACTCCGAAAACCTGAACGAGAGGGGATCGGATGAATACAGGTTTAGGCCGGGATTCTCATCCAAGGCGGCTCTGGTTAAGTTCTATCCCGGAATGGGGGCAGACGTCATAGAGTTCTTGGTCGAGAGAGGAATCAGAGGCATAATTTTGGAGGGGACGGGGCTCGGGCATGTGAGCACGAGGATCATCCCGACGATCAAGAGATTACACGAAGAGGGGATATTCTTCGGGATGACATCCCAATGCATCTTCGGGAGGGTGAATATGAGGGTCTACGATACTGGGAGGGATCTATTGAAGGCCGGGGTGATAGCGCTTGACGACATGCTCCCAGAGACGGCGTATGTCAAGCTTAGCTGGTGCCTGGCCAGGGCGAGGGACTTGGAGGAGGTCGAGGAGCTCATGCTCAGGCCGATTGCGGGAGAGCTCGGCGAGAGGAGCATGCCCAGCATGGAGGTGAAGCTTGGACAATGAAGATAGATTATCGAGAGATTGGGTTGAAGGTTGGCCTTGAGATCCATAGACAGCTCGATACGAAACATAAGCTATTCTGCGACTGCCCGACGGAGCTAATGGATGGCGGGAGGGAGATAAGATTCGTCAGATGGCTCAGGGAGGCCCAGAGCGAGCTCGGAGAAGTCGATCCGGCCGCGATCTTCGAGGCTAGGAAGCGGAGGAAGATAGTCTATCACGCCGACACCCTAAACACATGTCTCGTTGAGATGGACGAGGAACCTCCCCACGACCTGAATTGGGAAGCAGTTGAGGTGGGCTTGATCGCGGCGTTGTTGATGAATGCGAGACCCGTAGACGAGATCCACGTCATGAGGAAGATAGTGATAGATGGTTCGAATACGACGGGCTTCCAGAGGACTTGCGTGATCGCGTTGGGTGGGGAGATAGTCGTTGATGGTAAGAAGATACCGATCCAGACCATAACGATCGAGGAGGATGCGGCGAGGATAATCGAGCGAAAGCCCCATGAGATCCACTATGACTTGAGGAGGCTTGGGATACCGCTCATCGAGGTCTCAACAGCTCCGGTCATAAGCTCTCCGAGGGAAGCCTATAGGGTTGCCTACGCCATTGGGAGGCTTCTCAGGGCCACGGGGAAGGTTAAGCGCGGGATAGGAACCGTTAGGCAGGATCTGAACATCTCGATAAGGGGTGGAGCGTTGATCGAGATCAAGGGGGTTCAGGAATTGGATCTGCTTCCAAAGGTGGTTGAGCTTGAGGCCATACGGCAACTCCACCTCCTAAAGATTAGGGATGAATTGAAGAAGAGGGGGGTTACGGAGCAGATGATCTCGGAGGAGCCGATAAAGGACGTCACCGAGATCTTCGAGGGAACGAGGTCGAAGATTCTGAGGAGGAAGATCAAGTCGGGTGGAAGGGTTCTAGCGTTGAGGCTGAGAAGATTTGGAGGATTACTGGGTTTGGAGGCGGCTCCGGGGATAAGGCTTGGAGCGGAGTTCGCTGGAAGGGCTAGAGCTTGGTCCGAGGTTGAGGGGATATTCCACCGAGGCCTTAAGGGGGGTTCCCTCCGAGACCAGGGCTGCCAGACCCGATGGAACGACAATCTACTTGAGGCCAAGACCTGGAGCCGCTAGGATGTATCCAGAGACCGATATACCGCCGTACCCGATAAGCAGGGAGTATCTGGAGGAGCTTAAGCGGAGGCTTCCACCGACCCTTGACGAGGTGGCCGAGAATCTCTCGAGAAAATATGGGTTAAGTAGGCAAATAGCGGATGAGCTGATCGACTTGGAGAGGGTCGATTTATTTGAGCGAATAGTCTCAGAGACTGGCGTCAAGCCCAGGATAGCGGCCTCGATCCTAGCCGAGCACATGAAGAGCTTGAAGCGAGAGGGGTTCAAGGTCGAGCTCATAAGAGACTCAGATCTCCTTGAGATATCAAGGCTGATCGCGAGGGGAGAGATAGCGAAGGAGGCGGCTCCCGAGATAATCAAATGGTTATCCGAGAATCCGGGGAAGAATGTTAGGGATGCCTTGGACGCCTTAAACCTCAGGCCTGTGGATATGAGCGAGGTTGAGGGTAAAATCGATGAGCTCGTCGAGAGATACGGGTCCATGGTTAGAGAGAATCCGAGGAAGGCCTCCTCAATAATCATGGGAGAGCTCATGAAGGTCTACAGGGGGAGGGCTTTTATATCCTTTGATAGTCGGCGAATATCCACTTTCGGAGCGCTCTAAAACCCTTATAATCAGATATTCCGAAATGGGCACGGATGACATACAGGGTGAGGATCTCGGTTGGAGGATTGGAGATGGAGATCGAGGGGGATAGGGAGTTTGTGGAGGAGAGATTATCGGATCTAGCTTGGCTCGATAAGGTCTTGGAGAAGGCCAGGCTTCACGAATCGATCAAGCAAGGCGAGCTTATCGGCGAGAAGCTGAGCTTCACGGAATATGTTGACGAGCTTGAGCCGGAGACCCATCCGCAAAGATTCTTGACCATAGCTTACTATCTCCACAGACATGAGGGGAGAGACATGACCTACGATGATGTAAAGGATTTTTATCAAAGGGTTCGATGGCCCACGCCGAAGAATCTAAGCGACGTTATGTCGGATCTGATAAAGGATAGCTATATGGAGGAGGCTGGAAAGCTGAATGGGAAGAAGGCCTTCAGAATCCTTAGGAAGGGGATAAAATACGTCGAGAATAAGTTCAGGGGTGAGGAGAGGTGAGCGACGGAGAACTCAAAGCAGTTCTGAGACATGGGGAGACCGAGGTCGAGTTCAGCGGAGACTATGAGGATGTTTGGAGGAGCATAAACAGGTACTTGTCGGAGATCTATCCATCCATCGAGGCCGTCAAGAGGCTCGGCTGAGCGAGCTTAGGAGGGCTGGGCTAGTGGTCAGATATGGGGAAGGATTATATGGATTCACGAAGGCATCTATTAGAGAGCTATTCGGTGAGGAGCTATGATCGATGAAGAACTTAGGATACATATCAAGTATGGGGATCTGGAAGCCGAGTTTTCGGGGAGCCCGGAGGCGGTCTATCATCAAGCCGTGGCATTCTTGGAGCAGGCGATCCCAGAATACTCGCTCGCAAAGAAGATCCAGTATAATGTGGAGCTTAAGGATCTATTGGAGAGGTTGGGGGATTTTCTGGCATACAATCCGGAGGCTGGCATATTCTTCTTAAAAGATTTGAGCGAGCTCCCGCTCCAGGACGCAATCTACTTCATAGCCCTCAAAAACTATCTCGAGTATAGGCTTGGTAGGAGGGAGGGGCCGAACACGGGTATCCCCGACTTCTCAGAGTATCTGCCGAGGATCAACAAGAAGACCCTCTCCAATAAGGTCGCCGAACTCTCCAAGGGGGTCATGCTCAAGAGGCTCGATAGGGGGAGCTACGCGATAACCATACAAGGAATAAAGTATATCCTGGATAACTATGGCCAGAAGCGGATAGGGGAACAGGTCTCCGATTAATCTCCCCCCTCCCTCTTGGATCTAAAGTAGACGTAGCGTCTCGGCGTCCCCTCTCTAGACAAAGATCTCTCCCTAACCAGATCTAGGAGGCTGTGAGATACGGCTGTCGAGTTATAGTTATATCCCCTCCTCGCAAGCTCTCTAACCACCTCGGAGAGGGATCTCGGCGTGTCGAACCAGCCCTCCTCCATCAACCTCCTCAATAGCTCGGAACAGGTCGGCTGCATCCTCCTCCTAGCTCTCTCTCCTCGCTGAACCTGGCCAACCTCGGCCGAGATCTCTGGGAGGACGGCTTTAATGGCTGAGATAACCTGTTTAACGGCTTCCTCAAGCTTGTCAGGCGGAGCCTCTACCCTAACCGTCGCAGGCCCTATCTCCACCTCTATCCTGATTTTTTCTTGAGCGCTCATTTTTCATCATGTTCAATTTGAGCAACATTTATAAGCACATGAAGCCCTATAATCCCGTGGGAGGAGGGGCGATGGCCCAATACCAGCAACCCCAATTAAATGGTCTTGAAAGCCTCTTTAAAGCTTTCCTAGAGAGGAGCGGTAAAAGCCTAAGCTCGATC
>NJEK01000006.1 GCA_002255105.1 Candidatus Wolframiiraptor sp. EX4484-121 | reverse complement strand
ATACATAAATCCAAGTCGACCTCATCACGTACTCTCTGAAATCTACCGACTATAACCGACCTATCATTCCTCCAAAGTCTGAGGGTCGGCGAAACACGCCCCTCCAACACGGCGTTCAGGACCGCCTCATCGATCGCCAAATTCATGGCGGGATTGTCCGGAAACTCGAGCTCAAGGAACCTCCATTCCTCCAAGGATTCACCCAATCCTTTGAAAATCTGGTCATGTTAAGTATTTTGACGTTTTCGATTCGAAGCTTTATGAGAAAACATTAATACCAGATACATTAAGGGAAACGTGGAAATCGAAAGAGGTGGTTTCAAATGGTGAAAGAAATAAATGTTATGCCGGAATTTGAGCGCGGGGCTGTAAGAGTTGGCGGAGAGATACCGAAGTTCAGATACCAAGGGACTGTAAGAGGGGAGATGGAGGCCGGAAGGCTCACAAAAGATCTCGCGATAGACTTGTTGAAATGCATGCTCATGATAAGAAATGTTGAGGAGATGCTCGTTGAACTCAGGGTTCATAAGGGGAGGTATGGGCCGCTTAGATTCCTGTATAGGGGGCCAACCCACCTCTCGATAGGTCAGGAGGCGATGTCGACAGGAGCGATTTCGGCGATCACCCCTAATGATTACATAACGAGCCATCATCGGGGCCATGGAGACGTGGTTGCGAAGGGATATTTTGCCTTAAGGGAGATGAATGAAGAGCAACTTACGAACTACTTGAAGAGGAATGAGAAGATCCTGAAATATCTCAAGCTTAAAGTCGAGGAAGGGGATAGAGACGCCTTATTTGAGGTAGCGTTAAGAGTGCATCTCTTCAAGATCATCGCAGAGCTATTCGGAAAGGAGGATGGATACTGCAGGGGCAGAGGCGGATCTATGCATATAGCGTGCTTTGACTTCAACCATCTCGGAGCAACGGCCATCGTCGGTGGATGTGTGGCTATGGCCGTGGGCTCAGGTATAGCCTCCAGATATTTGGGTGATGGTAGAGTTACGCTGTGTTTCGCGGGGGATGGGGCGTATAATAATGGCGTGGTTCAAGAAGCTCTAAACATGGCCTGCATGGCCCAGTTCACGAACGGCTTAATGGGTAAGAGATACGGCATTCCAACAATCTTCATAATAGTGAACAATCAATATGGTATGTCGGGTCAGCAGAAGGGTGAGGTGACGGGTATAGATTACCTCGCTGAGAGGGGATTCGCGTACAACAAGACCGGAATGCACGCGGAGATAGTGAATGGAATGGATGTCTTAGCCGTTAGAGATGCAACGCTTAGAGCTGCGGAACTCGCTAGGAAAGGGGAGGGGCCGATCCTCCTAGAGTTCGTGGGCTATAGGTTTAAGGGCCATTCCCTAAGCGATAAAGAATACTATCGTACAAGAGAGGAGGTCGAGGCCTGGATGAGATGGGATCCGATAAAAGTTTACTCAGAGAGGCTCCTTAAGGAGGGAATCCTAACCGAGGAGGAACTGGACAGGCTTGTGAAGGAAGCTAGATTGAGAAATGAGGAGGTAGCGAAGGCGGCCGCCGAGGCGCCGGATCCGGATCCAAGGCAAGTTTGCGCGTACACGTTCAGCGAGGAGGTCGAGAAGGAGGTTCCGGAGGAGTTTAGAAATGCCCCGGTCCTTAAAGAGCCTGAATTCGTCAATCGGGATCCAGATGTTGAGATCACGTATAGGGAGGCCCTGCTCGAAGCATTCTATCAAGCCATGAAGAATGATAGGAGGGTTATTTTTTGGGGCGAGGATGTGGCGGACTACGGTGGGGCGTTTGGAGCAACTCAAGGACTCCTAGAGATATTTGGTAGGGAGAGGATATTCAATACCCCGATCTCCGAGGCGGCGATAGTCGGGGCCGGGCTTGGAGCTGCTCTAAGGGGGCTTAAGCCGGTGGTGGAGATAATGTACATCGACTTCATAACCCAAGCTTTAGATCAGCTCGGAAACCACGCGGCTAAATGGCGTTATATGACGGGTGGGCAGGTATCTGTTCCATTAATCGTTAGGACCACGATAGGCGGGGGCAGGGGATATGCGGGACAACATTCTCAGAGCCTCGAATCTCTTCTCCTACACTTCCCAGGCCTGAAGGTAGTTTATCCGTCGAATGCATATGATGCTAAGGGGATGTTTATGGCATCTTTGAAGGATAAGAATCCAATAGTCTTCATAGAACATCAAAACTTCCATCGAGACCCCGTCTATTCCAAGCTCACCAAGAGGAGGGTTCCAAAAGAGGAGTATACAGTTCCGCTTGGAAAGGCGGCCGTGGTCAGGAAGGCGGCAAACTATGATAATGCGGTCACAATAATAACTTGGTCGTATCTAGTCTACGACTCTTTGAGCGCGGCCGAGAAGCTAGCGGAGGAGGGGATTGAGACCGAGGTAATAGACTTGAGGACTCTCTATCCACTCGACTTGGAGACCATATTAGAATCCGTTCGAAAGACTCACAGGGCCATAGTAGTCCATCAGGCGATCTCCTTCATGAGCCTGGGAGCGGAGATAGCCGCCCAAATACAGGAGAAGGCGCTAGACTATCTCGATGCGCCGATCCTGAGGGTCACAGCCCCATACTGCACCCCGCCATCCTCGGCCGTGCTTGAGAGGGAGTTCCTCCCAAATGAGGAAGATATATTGGAGGCCGCTAGGGGGCTGTTTTAGGAGGGCGTGGGCGTGATCACGAAGGTCGTTATGCCCAAACTCGATCAAGCGATGGAGAAGGGGACGATCGGAGAGTGGCTGAAAAGGGAGGGTGATAGGGTCGAGAAGGGGGAGCCGATTCTGAGGATAGACGTCGATAAGGCCAGCTTCGAGCTCGAGGCCGAGAGAAGCGGATACCTGAGGAAGATACTTCATGAGGAGGGGGAGACCGTCGAGGTTGGAAAGGTGATCGCCTACATCTCGGACTCCATGGACGAGGAGATCCCTGAAGAGAGGCCCACCACGGTCGAGGAGGCCAAGCCCCTGAAGGCCGAAGAAGCGGAAGAAGTGGTGGAGGTTAGGGCATCTCCGCTGGCGAAGAAGCTCGCCAGAGAGAAGGGAATAGATCTCAGCAAGGTGAAGGGGAGTGGGCCGGGCGGCAGAATCCTCGCAAAGGATGTGCTGGCCTACATCGAGTCTTTGGAGAAGCCGGCTGAGTATGAGATAATGCCGTTGTCGAAGATCAGGAGAATTACGGCCGAGAAGATGAGCTTCAGTAAGAGGACGATACCGCACTTTTACGTTCAAGTCGATGTCGACGCCTCGGAGCTGATTAAGCTTCGCCAAAGCCTAATCCCCGAGGTCGAGAGGCTCGCCGGGGTTAAATTGGCCTATGATGATCTCATAATGAAGGCCACGGCCATCGCCCTAAGGGAGTTCCCGATACTCAACTCGACGTTCGAGGAGGGTGGGGTGAAGATCTTTCCAAGCATAGACATCTGCCTGGCGATATCCGTCGACGACGAGCTAGTTGCCCCCGTGATAAGGGAGGTTGATAAAAAGAGGATAAGCGAGATAGCCAAGGAGAGGGGGGAGCTGGTTAAGAGGGCCAGAGAACATAGGCTTGAGCCGAGAGATGTCCGCGGGGGAAGTTTCACGGTCTCAAACGTCGGCATGTTTGGGGTAGATTGGCTGGCGGCGATAATAAATCCGCCTCAGGCGGCAATCCTGTCGATAGGAGCTATAAAGGATGCGCCGGTCGTGAGGGATGGGAGGATCGAGGTTAAGAAGGTTATGAAGCTCGTCCTCTCGGTCGATCATAGGGTCGCGGATGGGGCGACGGGCTGCAGGTTCTTAGGCAGGATTAAGGAGCTCCTTGAGAATCCATACATTCTGCTAAAGGATGGGATCTAAGTTCATGCATTAGAAATGGATTTAAAAGCAGGTTGCAAGGTTAAAGTTGATGAAAGCGGTGATACTCGCGGGAGGCTATGGGAAGAGGCTTAAGCCGTATACCGAGAATGTTCCCAAACCTCTCCTACCCGTCGCCGGGAAGAGCATATTGGAGTGGCAGATTAGATGGCTTAAACACTATGGGTTTGAAGAGATATTGATCTGCGCCGGCTATCTTAAGGAGAAGCTCGTAAATGAGGTTGGAAGCGGGGCAAAGTACGGGGTCAGGGTCGGCTATGTAGTCGAGGATGAGCCCCTTGGAACAGGCGGGGCAGTTAAGAATGCGGAACACATCCTAAGGAACGATGAGAGCTTTCTGCTAATAAATGGGGATATCTTAACAGATCTGGATCCAAATAAGCTTCTAGAAGATCTTGAGGAAGAATATTTTGGCGCGATAGCCTTGGTCCAGCTTCCATCTCCCTATGGGATTGTGAGATTTGATGAGAAAAAATGCAGGGTGATTTCATTCGTTGAAAAGCCGAGGTTGACGGACTACTGGATAAATGCGGGTGTATACGCGTTCAAGCCGGAGATCTTCAACTACCTCCCCGAGAGAGGAGATATCGAGAAGACCGCCCTGCCGAAACTCGCGGAGGAGGGGAGGCTTAGAGCCCATCTCTTTAGGGAGGCTTTCTGGATGAGCATAGACTCACATAAGGATCTTGAGGAAGCCTCTAAGAAGATTCCAACCCTCAGCATATTCTCGAAGGATGTAAGGATTATATGCGGCGAATGATTCGATAACCATATGAGCAAAGCGGCCTCCCCGATGAAGATCGAGGTAGCCGACCTCGAGCAACTCCTCTTACTCGCGTCCTCCATGAGATCAACGATAATTCACTTAGATGAGGAGAAGAGGTTAGCTTACTGCTTCCTGATTCCGATAGCGTCTCTGACCCCGGTAATCTACTACTGTAAGTTGGCAAAGGTTCCGGCGGAGAGATTCGCTCACATCAACAGGGTTACTGGTGAGATAAGGTTTGGAGACAGGCCCTCAACCGAGCCGAATGATATAAGCATTCTTATGGTTAGGGTGAGGTCGGGTGAACTATTATAATCTCCTCGCCATTATATACGCATCCTCCCCATCGAGATAATATCTTCTCGAGATATTCACCTTAAGGAATCCGAGCTTCTCGTAGAGCGAGATTGCCGGGATGTTTGAGACCCTGACCTCTAGGAAGACCTCCTCGCAGCCGTATTCATCTCTCAGGAGCTTCATGGCCTTGCTGAGCAGGGAGCTTGCTATCCCCCTATTCCTATATTCGGGTAGAACGGCTATCGAGATGACGTGTCCGGCCCTCCTAAACCTGAATCTGTCGAGTTTTGAGAGAATCCTCTCAACCCTACACATAATATATCCAACAACCCTCCCATCAACCTCCGCGACGAGAAAGGTCTTCGGATACTCCCGTAGAATTGTCTGGAAGAAGAAAAAACTATAGTTTTCGGGGAGGCATACCCTGTTTATGTTCATGACCGGGACTAGATCCTCCTCGGATGCCTGCCTTATCAGGTAGGTCTCAGCCCTCCTGACACTCCTCATTCAAGGAAATCGATTCAAAGATATACTATAAGCTTTAACTTCGATTGAGGGAGGAAAACATTAAAGGTGCTTAATCGATGTGGATATTAGACTTGGAGTTTCATGGAGAAGAGCTGGAGAGGATTAAGGAGATCGTCGGAAGACACTTCACGGTTGAGGACGTCTTCCTAGAGGCGGGAGTTCTGACCTTCACGGTCTCCGAAACCGAGATTAAGGAGAAGTTCAAAAAACTCTATCAAGAACTCCATGAAATGAGATTCGTTCCGACGGCGAAGCTCGAGGATGGAAAGGTGAGGATTAGGGTTTTCAAGTATAGGGAGGTGACTCCATCCTTAATGAAGATAAAAGTCTTGCCTATAATACTCTTCGCCGCAACTGTCGGGACCGTCGGCGCCGATGGTTTTCTCAGGGTTACCTCGCCGGTCTATAAGGTCATTTACAGGATGATTTTCGGGAGAATGAGCTTCATCGACCAGCTGATCGAGGGGATATTGTTCACAGCCTCCCTAATGGCCATAATAGGTATCCATGAGCTGGGGCATAAGATCTCGGCGAAGATAGATGGCGTGGAATCCTCTCCCCCATACTTCATACCCGGGATACCATTCATGCTCCCGACCTTTGGGGCGATAATCTTCCAGAAAGGCCCGATAGTGAACAGGGATGACATGTTCGACATAGGATTCAGCGGGCCGATAGCCGGATTCTTGGTAAGTATAGTTGTGGCCGCCCTAGCGTTCTTCAGGGGGACGTGGGTGTCGGCGCAGGAGCTCAGCTTGGTGATGGAGCAGGCGCGGAAAGCCGGTGGAATACCTCTCCCATCCCCACTCCTCTTCTATCTGATTAGACCGCTATTCGGCCATCCGGATAAGTTGCCCCTAACCTCTCCAGCATTAAGTTTCGCGGCTTGGCTGGGCCTCCTCGTAACCGCCCTAAACCTATTTCCGGTCTGGCAATTGGATGGTGGGAGGATCTTTAGAAGCATCTTATCTCCGAGGCAGCACAGGATAGCGAGCTACATCTCTATAGCAGTCCTGGCCTTTACGGGATACTTCTTATTCGCCCTCCTTCTACTCCTCCTAATGCCGAGGGTTCCGGACATCCCCCCGCTAGATCAGGTCTCACCTCTCTCAAGGGGTAGGAAGCTCATGTTCATAGTCGTCTTCGCCATGCTGGCCCTCAGCTTCGTCCCGATGCTCCCATTTTAACGCGCTTCACCAATCCATCCTCAGCTATTAGGATTTTCGCCCCCCTGCTGTAGATCCTCAAACCATAGGTCAATAAGTCCTGAGGTGTGTCGAATCCTCTTACTCCAAGGAGGTTTTCGAGGATGGCTCTGGGAAGGGTTGAGGTTAAGGCAACCCTCCTGTTCTCCAACACCTCCTTAACCCTCTCCACGAGCTCGCCCTCATATCCAGATCCGGAGCCCCCCACCAAGGCCTCGACGAACTCCTTAGATCCAAGCCCTCCACGACACTCAGCCACCAACCCGACAAGCCCTCCATCGACGACGAAATCTGCTAGAAGGTCTAATAGATGGATGGAGCTCTCAAGGGTTGAATCTCTCGGATATCCCCCGGCGCCGGCGATGATCATATCGGCGTCATCGGCTTCGACTCCAAACTTTTCTTCGATGAGGCTCCTAGCCTTCAGATCCACTTCCGCCGCCGATCCTCCGAGCACCTCATCCCCGACGACGCATAGGCCATATACATCATATTTTGTCAATAGGTCTCCCCAAACTTCGTCAACGATCTCAGATAGCCTCCCACGATCCCCAATCTTGAGGTTACTTAAGGCCGTGGCCTCCCTTAGGCAGAATTCCCCAAACACTCCATGAGGTTCGGCTGAGGTCGCCACGATCAGGGGAATCGACTCATCTACGAGCTCCTCGATCCTCGGCGAATCACCTTTTTTGAGGAAGGCCTTTGGAGTGAGGTTGAGTTCCAGCCTCCTAAGGCAGTCGCTCAGATGTTTTCTACCAGCTTCTGGATCGAGCCTCCAAGAGGATGCCATGAGGATGATGCCGCCATCAGGTTTAAGCCTCAGAAATCTCTCAACCAAAGCCTTTAGGAGCTTTAATGACGTTTCTCCGCAGTGGTCGTAGAGGACTTGAATCGAATTTAGGCCCCTATCCGCTGAAAGCTCGTCCAGAAAATCCGCAACCCTTCCCTCGATATCCATGGGGGGGCCGATGATGTCCGGCCGAATCTTCCTCTGAGCAATCTCCTCCGAGATCTCCATGAAGATCTCGGTGACCCCGTACTTGAACCAATACTCCGGCATCCGTTTTCAAGGCGCTCGGCCCAGATATTTAAGTTGCTGTTAAGATCTCTCAGAATGTGGATCTGGAGAGAGTTTTGAGGAGATATCTTGAGCTTGATGAGGGGGGTCGGAGGAAGCTGATAGATGGAATTTTGGAGATCATTCTCTCATCTCCTAACGCGGATCTAGTTTCAGATGAGGTTGGATGGAAGATCTCAGAGAAGTTTAGATCCGGGAAGCTATACGACCTTTATGGATTCAAGCTACTACTTGAGGCCGCGAACTCATGCGATCCGATCAAGCTTGAAAAGTTCTTGGAGGGGATGAGATGAGATTCTCGTTCGAGCTCGTTCCAAAACATCCGCTCTGGAAGCTCGAGATCGTGGGATCGATGGCCGAGAATATCGGAATTGATGGGATATGGTTGAGCGAGCATCCAGATAATAGGAGCAGCATCTTAACCGCATGCCATCTACTCAAGACTTTTACGAGGATTTGGATCGGGATAGGGGTCTTAAATCCATACATGTTCCATCCCTTAACCATGGCCCAAGTCGCCGCGACCCTAAGCGAGATCGCTCCGGGGCGGGTCTATATCGGGATTGGGGCCGGGGATAGGATATCCCTGGAGAGGGCTGGGATCAAAAGAACTCATCCGCTTAGGAGGGTTGAGAGGTGCGTTAAGATTGTCAGGGAGATCCTGAGGCGGGGGTTCTATGACGACGAGGAGATCAGCATAAAGCTGAACTTCAGGCCTAGGAGCGCGATCCCAATCTACGTCGGAGCCCAGGGGAGGAGGATGCTGAGGCTTGCCGGAAGGATTGGAGACGGGGTGCTGGTCAACCACACAAATCCAGACCTTCTTGAGTCCGCGGTAAACGAGGTGAAGAACGGGGTCGAGGAGGCGAATAGGAGGATAAACGAACTCGATCTAGCCGCCTACCTAACCATCTCGATGGGAGAGGACGAGTCGAGAGCCCTGAAGGCCGCCGCACCCTACTCAGCCTACATAATCTCCGGAGCTGGAGAAGAGTTGATCGAGAGGCTTGGAATCGATCCAGGGGTCGTCGAGGAGGTTAAACGCGTCCTGAGGGCCGGGGATTGGGCCAGGCTCTATCAGATCCTGCCGCCAGACTATATCAGGGCCACGGCCTTCATAGGCGGGATCGATGAGCTTAAGGAATTTGTTGCGAAGCTCCTCAAGCTCGGCTACACCCAGATAGTCTTCGGAGGCCCATTCGGCCCAAGGGTCTTAAAGGCTCTGAGGATGATTGGAGAGGTCGTCAAGTACTTCAGGAGGATATAAATCGAGAATGATCGTCTAATGATCTGGGTTGAGTGCTGAAGAGGAGCTGGCCGAGATCCACGAGGCGTGTAGGGAGATAGCGGAGAAAGTGATCGAGGGCGGCTTCAAGGACGTTGAGCGGATCAAGCTCAGGGTCTCGAAGAAGTATGGCTTGAGGAAGGTCCCATCGAACGTAGAGATACTTCAAAATATTCCGGCCGAGCTGCGCGAGAGGGTTAGGAGAGTTTTATCGAAGAAGCCCGTTAAGACGATATCCGGCGTGAGCGTGATAACCGTCGTCTCCCCGATAAGGTCCTGTCCACATGGGGCGTGCGTTTACTGCCCTGGAGGAGACCTGAGCTCTCCGAGGAGCTATACGGGCGAGGAGGAGTCGGTTAGGATGGCCAGCCTCGTAGACTATGATCCATATCTACAGGTCCAGAGCCAGGTTGGAAAGCTTGAGCGGATGGGCCACGACGTCGATAAGGTTGAGCTCATATTCATAGCGGGAACCTTCAACGCGATGCCCTATGGCTTCCAGAGATGGTTCGTGAAGAGATGCCTAGACATGTTGAACGGTGTCGATTCGTCGAGTCTCGAAGAGGCCTTGAGGATAGCTGAGGAGAGACCGAGGCATAGAGTTTCGGGGATAACCGTTGAGACTAGACCCGACTGGGTTAAGAGGCCGAGGCAGGCCGAGAAGCTGTTGGAGATGGGTGTGACGAGGGTTGAGATAGGAGTCCAGATTCTAGATGATGAGGTCTATAGGATCGTTAGGAGGGGGCATACGGTCGAGGATGTCGCCGAGGCCACGAGAACCCTGAAAGACCTAGCGTTCAAGGTCGGATACCATCTGATGCCGAATCTCCCGGGATCGAGCCTTGAGAAGGATCTGGAATGTTATAGGAGGATCTGGGTGGATGAGAGGTTTAGACCCGATATGATCAAGATCTATCCAACCCTAGTACTCCCAAGAACTATCCTCCACGAGTGGTGGAGGAGTGGAAGATATAGGCCGTATAGGGACGAGGATCTCGTCAAGCTCCTCGCGAGCTGGCTCCTCCTAACCCCACCATATGTCAGGATCCAGAGGATTCAGAGGGAGATACCCCTAAACATAACCTCGGCAGGAAACAGGATACCGAACCTGAGGGAGGTCGTCGAGAACTATCTGAAGGAACGGGGGCTTAGATGCAGGTGTATCAGGTGTAGGGAGGTTGGGCACAGACTGTTGAAGGATGGGGTGAGGGTTGATCCAGACTCGATCAGATTGATGGTTAGGAGATATAGGGCCTCGGGAGGAGTCGAGTATTTCATCTCATACGAAGACATCTCAAACGACATCTTGATAGGATTCCTCAGGCTCAGAAGCCCCTCACAGACATTGAGGAGAGAGCTCGAGAACGCGGCGCTGGTCAGGGAGCTCCACGTCTATGGCAAGATGATCCCGGTTGGAGTCAAGGATCTAAGCGATTGGACCATGCAGCATAGAAGCTATGGTTCGAGGCTTCTGGCGGAGGCCGAGCGGATAGCTGCCGAGGAGCTGGACGCTAGGAAGATCGTCGTGATAAGCGGGGTGGGAGTCAAGAAATACTATTACAAGCATGGCTATAGGAGGGACGGCCCATACGTGAGCAAGAGATTATCTTGATCCGATCTAGCCTCGGAGATCGTTGACGGAAATCGCCTTATCTCTTAAAAGAACCCGCGTCAAGATCCCGGTGGGACGGGAAGCTAAAATACTACATCGGTCTTATCTCGGTGGCGGTGCCTAAGTAGGTGTGAATATGGAGAGGAGAACGATCTATGCGGCGGCTTTATCATCTTTCCTCACATCATATCTAATTCATCATCCAAGGCTCAGCCATAGAATTTACTCGGATATCCTGACCTTCTGGTTTAGGCATTCGAGCGAAATCGGCCCGCCCTATATCAGCTTCCCATTCGAGTATCCCCCGATCTCGGGTTTCCTCACATACCTTTCCATGATCTTGGGCGGGGAGGTTGAGGGATATTATCTCATCTTCTCCATAATCATCCTCATCTTCTACATCGTTTTGATAGAGTCCGTTAGAAGGATAATCTCTAGAAAGAATGGGATGGATGAATTGATCGTGATCTTCCTCGCCGTGAGCCCTTCCATGATACTATATATGGTCTACAATTTCGATGCGATCTTCATATCCCTGGTGATCCTATCCCTACTCTTACTTGAGGCCAAGAGGGTCAAATGGTCGGCGATAGCATTCGGAGCGGCCGCCCTAACCAAGTTCATGAGCTTCATCCTACTTCCGGTGATCATACCATATATTGAGGGGAGGAAGAACAGGGTCGCGTACATAGCCATTTCGGTTGGCTCGTTCTGCCTCGTTAACATCATCCTGTACGTCCTAAGCCCCACGATCTTCCCCCAAACATATCTACATCATGTTAAGTGGGGATTGGAGGACAGCTGGCTCATATATCTCTTCCCGGATGAGAGCTCTTGGAACACCGCGAAGCTTATGAGTTTCATTCTAATGGCCTACGCCCTCCTCAAGGTCTATCTATCTAAGGCTGGAGACATCTATGAGAGATGAAAGCCTATTCCCTCCCACAGAATCTGGCATTATTAAGGGCTATAACATTATTCATCCTCCTCATCCAAGTCTATCTAAATGCTAGGAGGCGGGAGAGGTGATAGATAAGATACTCAAGCCGCGGATCTTCAGGGATTATAGATTTTGGCTGATTATCTTGACGATCGGGGTTCTCGCGATGAAGATAGCGATAATCCCTTATCCATGGCCAAACCTATCCCCGGAGGAATGCATCAATCCCCCATTGAAGACCGAGTGCGCCCTAATCTTCGATGAAGCGCACTATATCCCGGCGGCTAGGAAGTTGATGAGGGGGGAGGCCGTGAATAATGAGCATCCGCCGCTCTCAAAGGCGTTGATGATCTTGGGGATCCTGATCTTCGGAGATAATCCTTACGGCTGGAGAACCCTCATCACGATCGCCGGAGCCATCTCGATCTACTTCTTGGGGAGGATTGGATATGAGATCTCGAGGGATGAGAAGCTCGCCCTGATCTCCGCCTCCCTATTCGCCTTCGACATCTCATCATTTAACCTAAGCTCGATAGCCATGCTCGACGCCCCCGCCATGATGTTCTGCCTCATCTCAACCCTACTCTTCCTCAGGAAGAGGTGGGTTTCATCGGGAATAGCCATGGGATTGGCATTGCTCTCGAAGATGTCGAGCCTATTTATATTAATCGCCTTGATAGCCTACAAGCTATTACATGACGTATATGTGAGCGAGAATTTCTCCGATGGTCTGAGGAGCTGGCTCAAGGCGGCTGAGAGGATGGCGATCCCCGCCTTCATCGTCATGATGATAGGTCTAGGAGTCTATAACTACATCTATGGAGCATATCCGACGCCCTTCGAGCACCTCGACTACATGCTCAGCTATCATTCATCTCTAACGTTCAAGGAGGGCGATACGGTCTATATGCCGCTGAGCTGGACGAATCCGATTAAACAGTTTCCCAGAATGCCCTATTATGCGATAACCGTTGAGGTCGATGGGAAGAAGTATCAGCCAATAGCCTACTATGGGATGCAGACCCCCCTCTGGTGGATGACCTGGCTCGTCGTCGCGTTCGCCATCTACTTCTCATATCTAGATCTCAGGGAGGGGAGATATCCGGGGATGGAATTCCTCATACTGATCTGGTTCTCGGCAAACTACCTGATCTACTTCCCGCTCGCCCATATATTCCATAGATGGGTTTATCCATTCTACTTTTACATGACCGTTCCGGTGATCGCGTTAGGTCTCCCCAGAGTATTGTTGGGCGAGAAGGTCTCCGAGATCGTGCTCTACCTTATCCTAGCATTCCAGATCTCCTGGTTTATAGTCTGGTTTCCCGTGAAGCCTCAGTGGCTCATAGACTTCCTCCTAACCCTAGGCGTAACTACTGTTTAGGTTTCCTAGGCGCGGTCAGCATGACGTAGCCGACCCAGCCCGCTATGAAGCACAAGGCTAAGACTATCGCCAAGACCGGGAGCTTGACCGCCAGCTCCGGATTTATCGGAAGATATCCGAAGAACCATAGGATGTAGAAGATGGTGAAGAATATGGAGGCCAGGGATATAAGCGCCCCGGCGACCCTCACCAGGCTCATATCTGAGGGGATCTTAAACAGGTGCATAAATAAATGCTATCCTTTGAAGGTTATCTCTAGGTGGCTGGGTTGGCGAGGGAGGAGGAGCTCTACAAGCTCAGGGGGAAGACCCTCCAAGTCTATATATACTTGCTTAAGAGGGGGAGGGGGGTTGGGGTCAGGGAGCTGCAGAGAAGGCTGGGTTTCTCCAGCCCAAGCATAGCCTACCATCACCTCGAAAAGCTTAGGGAGATGGGGTTGGCGTCAAAGGATCAGTCGGGGAGATACTTCGTCTCCGAGAAGGTTGATGTCGGGATCCTCAAGATGTTCATGGTGATCGGTGGAAAGCTCGTCCCGAGGCTAATCTTCTACTCGGTCTTCACGACGACCCTAACCATCCTATATATACTTCAAAACCTCCAGAACCTCAACCCCTACGCGATCTCCTTCGGGGCGATCTCATCGATTTTCTTCTGGCTCGAGACGGTAAGGCTCTGGAGGCATAGGCTTTGGTAGCCGTTCTAATCTATAGATTTATCCGGTAGGTGAGCCCTATGACATGCGTGCTTAAGGGGTTGAAGCTCAGAGTCGCGGCGGCCATAATCTCAGCAATACTCTTCTACGGCGTAATAACATTCATAGTCTCAACCCCAACCCAAACTCTGGCCGCGAAGGAGCTGCAGAAGATGCCAGCCCCGCGCATAACAGTAACTCCCCGCACAACCATAACCAAAACAGTAACCGCGAAGGCGCCCATACCTAAACCTCGTGCGGAGGTGGGCGCCGAGGCTTATGGGGGGCTCGTCGAGAGGGGGCCGGAATCCGGATATAAGGTTCTCGTTCAAAATTTACTTATATCAGCTGCGATCGCCCTAGCGATCATGGCAATATTCAGGGTGAGGATGCGATAAGGAAATAAGAGAATTACTCGGAATATTAGCTGTGGAAGCGTGGTGGGATGGGATCTCCTAAGAGGAGTTCTAGAGCAGATCAAGGAGTCTAAGCGGGAGTGGATCAAGCTCCTCAGGGGTTTAGCGATATTCATAGCCTCCGCAATCTTGCTTGGGTCGCTCTCAGCTTACATACTCTACAATAAACTTGACCTAAGATTCGGGTTAAAGGGCTTCGAATACATACGGCCACCGCTGCCCACATTCGAGGAGATCGTATTCTCTAGAACAATTCAGGTCGTAATAGCGTTCATAGCTATCGTGTTTATGATGATCTTGATGATGCTTCTGTTGGGTATGGAGTGGAAATTCGTCTCCCTCATAACCCTAATCCTTCATTCATTCATGATCTTGATGATATTCACGGCGATACAATTTCCAATAGCATTCAACATGCCTAAAGCATCTTATGTGATAGTCGACGCAAGATTCGAAAACGTCACATTCTATAATGCAACCCTCCTCGGAACATCGCCGGAAGGCTCCATCAAAATATCCTCCGAAACGATTAACGTGAGCTATGCGAAAGTTTATAGAGGCTTCCCGAATAAAACAATACCAAAATGGTATAGGCTAACGACCAGAAGCGACATCGAGAGGACCATCGATCAGACCAAGACTTACATGAATCTAAGCTCGGTTAAGTGGGTTCAGGAGGGCGTTGAAAGAGAACTTGAGAACTTAAGCGTCTCAAGCTGGTCATGGGATAAGGTCGTCTTCTCGAACAGCATTCCGGAAGAATACGTGCGGACAACTTATGAAATCGGACTCTTAGAGCAATTGACCCAGCTATTATCGCTGATCTCGTGGGCGATGGTCGCGGCCTATAACGCTGTCGGCTTCAGGAAGCTTTACCAAGCTGGCAAACTTCATTCCATCATAACTGGAATCCTGATATTCGTGATCCTATTCATGATCGGCTTGAGGTGACCTCCCAATACTCTTACCATCCAAGGTAATCTCCCCCCTAGCGATCCGCGTGCTCGATAATGGCTTCCCATCCTCGGCCACTACAAGCGGGCAGACCACCACCCTAAGAGGCTTCAACCCCCTCCTCTCCCTCAACCCATTTATCTCAACTCCCCTGAAGTGGGTGAATGGGCTTGTGACTAAGGCCTCGATACTCGGATCCTCGGCCGCAGGCCCGTATGGGTCGTTTAACGGAACAATTTCGCACCTCTCAATCCAACCCCTCCTCTCAAGCTCTCTCCTAAGCCCCTCAACCCTTTCGGCATAGCCTTTCACCTCATGCCTCTTACCAAGCTTCTTCGCGAACTCGTCCGTAGTCACCCCGATCAAGATCCTCCTCCCAAGCCTCAAGGCCATCAATATCAGCATTAGATGGCCATAGTGGATCTCATTGAAGGTCCCGCCTAACGCGACGTGCTCATAGATTGGTGGTGGGAGAGGCTTGGAGAGCTCCTCCTTAACCTCCTCAACCGTTATCCTGAGTTCGTCAAGAATCACCAGCGCCTCACCAGTCGGTATGGAGAGAAGCTTGGAGAGCTCCTCGGGAGTTATGTCGGGTTTCTTGGGGAGAATCTCATCTCTAACGCGGGCCTTATGTCCTTCGTAGGCCGGATTCCCCTTAACCACCTCGACGAGGATGGGCCATAAGGGATCCTCCCTATACTTCTTCCTCATCGAAAGCCCCTCAACCCACGGTAAACCATCTAACAGGCATAAAATCAATATTTTTATTATCATAGATCGAGTTCAGCCTAGAGATGGAGGGCTCGCTCAACCGCCAAGAATTGGAGAAGGCTCTCAAAGAAGTCGAGGAGAACCTGAGATTCTGCGAGGAAAATCTTAGGAGGGAGATCAGACTCGACCTCACGAAACATATACTTGAGGAGCTGATGGGACATATAGATGACCTCCGTGCGCGGAGGCTTCCAAAGGATATTCGTGAAAAAGTTGATGAACTCGGCCTAAAGATCAAGATACTTTATCATAGGGCTGAGATCCTATCCTCGCTAAAGGAGAAGAGCGGATATTATCGAGGACGGTGAGCTAGTTACGGATGAACGAGCTTATAATACCCCTCCTGATCCTCATCTTCGGTATAATATCATTAGAGATTGGATTGGCGGCTCCCATACTCGAGATTATAGCCGGGCTTGTGGGCATGAACGTCTTCCAGCTATCGAACGTCCCGTGGATGGATTTCATGGCCAACTTCGGGATCCTAGGTCTGATGTTCTTCGCCGGACTTGAGGTAGATAAAGATATATTGAAAAGGAATGCGGGTAAGGGAGCCATCTTAGGTTTAGCCTCATATCTAATTCCATTCGCCATAATATCGTCGGCGAGCCTCGCCCTACTCTCATGTGACCTAAAGACCGCTGCCCTGATAGGAATATCGCTCTCAACCACATCCGTCGCATTGGTTTACCCGGTCTTAAAGGATCTAAAGCTCCTCAATAGCGAGGTGGGGCAGACGATCTTCGCGGGATCCGTTATCGTGGACGTGCTGAGCATGATCTCCCTCACGATCATCTTCGGATCAATCACCCATTGGACGATAATATTCCTCATATTGACGCTGCTCTTCATGTATCATGCGCCGAGGATCGGGAGGCTCTTGTTCAAGAGATATAAGGGAAATCTGGCCGAGATCGAGCTCAAATTCCTATTCCTCATCATGATCTCCCTAATATTCTTCTCAGATAGGATTGGGGTTGAGAAGGCGATCCTCGCATTCATCCTCGGATTCCTCTTCTCAGAAATCCTCGAAGAGCATAGAGAATTAGCCGAAAAACTCCGTGGAGTAGTTTTCGGATTCATGTCGCCGATCTTCTTCTTCAAGGCCGGATCCTTAGTGAAATTGTCTGGAATGAGCCTCTACGTTATTATCCTGACGGCGACCTTCCTCTCAATAGCGTTCATAGCCAAATATCTATCGGCGAGATTGATCTTCTTAAGACTTGCTCCAGAGTGGGGAGAGTGGTCGAGGCTGGCCGGCGCGGTCCTCAACTTCAGACTAACCTTCGGGCTAATCTCGGCGATCTTCGGCCTTCAACATGGAATCTTAACGAGCGAAATATATACGGCGATAATCGTGGTCATAATAGCGACATCATTAATCTCATCGATGATCATAAAGATGGGGAAGAAAACTGTAACAAGCAAAAGAGATTAAAGAGATTGCCATAAAATATTGAGATCGTTGATGGCGAGCTAGAATCTTTCCAAGGCAAAGAGGGCTCATACGTTAAATCTCTCACCGCTCCCTCAAATATCTCGAAACGCACGAGAAGCTTAAGGGGATTTAAAGGCTATGAGATAAAATAGTATAGACGTGCCGCTCGAAGCTTCTTGAGGATGAGATCTGGGGAAAATTATATCTAATAATGCTGTGAGAATTATCTGGAGGTGGTGGCTATGCCTGACCGGGCTTCATGCGGAGGTTCTGAGAAGAAATCTGGACCAACCATTTCATGTAAGCCTTCCTCCGATAAAACCTATATCGGGTCGATAACCTCGATGGAGATCTTTTGGTCAGGCTTCTCTCCCCCGATAATGTTTACCATCGATTGGGGAGATGGGAGCTCGGAAACCCATATGAGCCCCTTCGGCTCCGGAAGCAGAAAATATCTCCACCGATATACTTTATCTGGAGAATTCGAGATAAAAGTAATCGCCAGAGAATACAGCGGCGTGGAGAAAGCCACGTCGACTAAGATTTCCATAGTTCCTCCGCCCACCGCTACTCTGGAGATCAATCCGAGATCCGGAGCAGCTCCGCTGACGATAAAGTTGTCAGCTAGCGTGAAAAATGGAATAGATCCCATTGATTGGATTCTAGATCTGGGAGATGGAAGCACCCCGCTGACAGGCTCCGGGAGAAACATTTCGGCTTCACATACATATTATTCTCCCGGAAAATATGCCGTGACCTTAGAGGCTCAGGATAAAAGTGGCAAGAGCGCTCAAGCGGTCGCCGAAGTAGTGGTTGAAGCCCAGGAAAAGAAGGATTAAAGATCTAGCCGGAAAGATAAAATGAGAAAATCGCGCGGAAAGCTACTTTCCGCCAATCCTGTTTTTATTACATACTCCTCTCGTACAAATGCACCATCGAAAACCCTCAAACAGTTACAAAATTTAGTAATGCTGAGAAAAAGGTTGGGAGAGTCTTTCCTTCGAGACGGGCCCGGGGGGATTTGAACCCCCGACCCCCGGCTTAGAAGGCCGATGCGCTATCCAGGCTGCGCTACGGGCCCTCCTAAAGCGCCATTCATGATCTTTGTATTTAAGTTCTCCCTCAAGTTCGGCTAGGATCCCGCGTTTGCGGTTCCGTTGGCCACAACATTTCTCCACCCCGACCTAACCCTTATCCACAGCATCCTTATCGACCTGCACGACCCTAAGTTTGTCGCGGTCCCCGAGGTTAAATAGAAGACTAGCATCGGAATGAAGTACCTCACTCCTCCAAATACATAGATAATGTAGCTTATTGGGATGGATGCCGAGATCTCGCTCTGATCCAAGAGCTTAAATTTGGATGATAGGAGGGCGATTATCAGGATTACCGCAGCCGCCTCGGCGTGGATCATCGGATTAAACGCGTTCAACCCCGCTTAACGCCTCCACGATCTTCTCCCTATCCGATAACGATAGCTCGACCTGCCTCCTGAGTTCGAGGTCTCTTACGGAGATCTTCTCCTCGGCCTCCTCCCTCCCTCCAACTATTATCATGAATCTCATACCGCTCTTCAATGCGTACTCTATCGCCGATGGAAGTCTCCTTGATAAAACCTCGACTTCGATTCCAAATCCCATCTTCCTTAAGACCTTCGCAACCCTCACGACATACTTCCTTGATACATCGGCAATACCTGTCAACAATATCTTAGGTCTAGATGGCGTTGGGGCTTCTCCTGCCCTCTTCTCCAAGATATATTGCATGATCCTCGTGATCCCGACCGCGCATCCTACTGCCGGAGTGGGTTTTCCCCCAAACAGCTCGATTAAGTTGTCATATCTTCCGCCGCCGTTTAACGCTATTCTAAGATCTGGAACGCTCTGCTCGAAGATGAAGCCTGTGTAATATTCCAATCCTCTAGCTAGTCCTAGGGAGATCACGATTCTCGACTCAACCCCGCCCTCGCGCGCCAAATCGACTATCTCACAAAGATCTTCAAGGTCTCTGCAAGCGCTCTTCCAAGGGGATAAGATGTTTGAGGCATCCATCGATATTTTTCTCAAATCCGTCCCCTCAAGTTTCATCAAATCCTCAATCGCCCTAATTCCATCTCCATCAACCCCATTCTCCTTCATGAGATTAAACGCCTCCACAGTCATCTTCCTATCGAGTAGCGTTAGAACCCGGTCCTGGATCTTTTCATCTACATGATAGCTCCTCAAAATCTCTCTGAGGATGCCGACGTGCCCGACCTTGAAGTAATGGTCTCTTAACCCGATTCTATTAAAGACCTCGTAGCTGACCTCAAGGATCTCGGCATCTGCGAGCGGATCCTTACTTCCGATTAGCTCGAACCCGCCCTGCCAAAACCTCCTCCTCCTACCCCACTGCGGCTCATCATACCTATAGCAGTCCGCGATATATCCGAGCCTTAGAGGCGGGGCTGCGGCCTTAAGCTTCGAGGCGACTAGTCTGGCGATCGAGGCCGTCACCTCGGGTCTCAACACCACCCTCCTACCGCCCTTATCGACGAAGTCGAACATCCTCTCCCTTATCTCCTCTCCAGACTTCAACGCGAAGAGCTCATAGTATTCCACGGTGGGGGTCTCGACCTCAAGATATCCATAGAGCTTGAAGACCTCCCTGATGACCTCCTCTATCCTCCTCTTTAAGGCCACCTCCCTCGGCAGCAGATCATCCATACCCCTCGGAGTATCCAGCAACATTCACCTAACCCAATAAAGCTCACCTAATAGCTCTTAAACCGCGGAAAAACTGCATAGAGGATGGGGCCGCTGGGATTTGAACCCAGGACCTCGCGGGCCCAAGCCGCGAATCATAGCCAAGCTAGACCACGGCCCCCCATTCCATCGTCCCTATCCAACGTATTTTTAGCTTTTATCTCAGTCATTAGGGATAAATTTAAGCCGTTAGAGAGTTTTCTTAAAGAGGGAGCCCCGGTAGCTCAGTTGGTAGAGCGGCGGCCTCGTAAGCCGCAGGCCGCGGGTTCAAAGCCCGCCCGGGGCTCATCCAAAAATTTTAAACCCCCTACATGCGATAAGGCTCCTGTGGTAAATTGGGTGAACGGCTCCTAATACATTCCTTGCCCGCTAAATGTATCCGGCGAATGTACGCGCGGTCGATGACCTAGATGCATATTTAGAGGCTTCGACGGAGTTACAGCTTCTTTACAACTTTCTTGGGATCGACGGGGTTTCATCTCTTTAAGCTTATCATAGATATGGGAGTTACAGCTTTTTCCATTATTGCGGGTAGCACGGCCTTCGTGAGCTCGCGGGTGCTCCTAATATTAATCTTGCTGTATACTTTGCCTATGATGTCGGGGTCTTTCTCCACTCCGCTTATCCAACTTTCCAAGGCATCCACGGCGAGGGATGCCAGGTTTCCGAATATTCTTGAGAGTAGGGGGCTCTTGATTCTTATCACCCTCCTGGCCAATATCTTGGAGTTGACGACGCTTAACTTGCAGCCGGCTATCATGCAGTCGATTGCCTCCTGCGGTAGCTTGGAGATGCTTGAGCTCGGAAAATCCACTCCCTCCTTCTCTATTATGGTTCCACCCATGGGTATCAGCAGTAGTGGGAAGACCCATCCCATGAATCCCTCGCTCCTCAACCTGTCTATCAGCTCCGTGGTTGCTATATAATCGTCCGGTGTGGCGTCGGGGAAGCCGATGATATACGTGAAGCATGGATACCAGTATGAATCGTTGAATAGTTTTGCGGCTTCAACCACTATGTTAGGCCAATCCTCCGGCTTCCAAGGATACGCCTTTCCTCTAAAGTACTTAGCGACGATCCTTGGACTGCCGGATTCTAAGCCTACTTGGGGGAATGTTGGCTCGTCATCGCTTAAGCCCTGGATCTCAGTTATATACTTGACAGCGTCTTTTAAGACTAGGGCCGAGGCGCAGGATACATGCGAGAAACCTATCTTGCCGGGAGCTTTCCATCTTCTCGCCAAATTCGTAACTACTTTAAACAGCTTCTTAACGGCGTCGGAGTTCAGTTTAAGCCCATGAGCACCGTATAGCAGTACGTCCTCAGTAACAAGTGATATTTTCTTGCCATCATTCTTTAAGTTAAACTCTATCTCCTCTGTAATGATGTCGAGTGGGAAAGACCTAAAATTCCACATGGTTGGATTACAGAAGTGGCATCTTCTAGGGCATCCGCGGGTGATCTGAACCAGCCCATTTCTAGACGGCGTCATTATCAATGGAATCCTATCCAATGGCATGGGCTCACCTCTAACATATCTCGGAACCTCCTCGCCGTTGAGCAATTTCTTGACGATTATAGGGAATGTTACCTCGGCCTCGCCGTCGAATAGCACGTCTATCCCATACTTATCCTCATATCCCCTTAACTGCCAATTACCTGGGCCGCCCACAATCACCTTAAATCCATACTTCTTCTTTAACGACCTTACGACGTTCATCAGCTTCTCAAACTCGAGTTCGGTGCAACTCTTGCCGCCGCCGCTTAACGCCTTCAAGGTCCAACTGACCGGCGCCAAACCCTTAGCGTCAAGCACATGTATCGCAACTATCTCCGTATCCTTGTCAATGGCCTTTGTAACCATGTGTGGGGGAACGATAACCACGTCATCCCTACTGAAGCCGGCGGCGATTAGCGACGCCTCCACCTTACATATAGCGTAGGGCGCATACTTGGCCCTCAAACCTCTGGTGGGAACCTTAGGCGAGAGTATGTGGTACTGCACTAGTTCGGGTACGAGCCTGTATGGGAGGCATAGCCCGAAGCCGAAGAGGTCGGCTCCATGATAGTCGGTGAAGATCGCCCTATCAGCTGTTAAAACGATCTTAGCCATCCCATAATTTAATTGTAATACCGCACGTTAAATTTTATCCACCACAGAAACCGGGAAATGGTATGAGAACATTAAGGATAAAGCGTGATTTGTTCGGCTCTATTTTTAGATACCGTCTAACCGCTTCCTCTTAAGACCATGTAACGCGCTATTTGACCGCTTTGGCGAAGCATTTCCAAGTCCTTCTACTAGTTCCTAAGGCTCGTTTGAGGGGCCAGGCTGGGGGTAGAGTTTATTAGCGGAGCCTCAGAACGTGTCGGAGGGGGAGGAATTGAGTTTAATACTGGGGAACCAATGCAATTATCGGCGGCCGGGGTGCCTTAGCCTGGTAGAGGGTCGGCCTCGAGATCGTAAAAGCTGGTCAGAGGCGGGTGAGCCGATGCCCCATGTGGGGCGCGTGGGTTCAAATCCCACCCCCGGCGAAGACATCTTTTCCCCTCTCCAAGCTTACTCTGCGCTAATCGCGCTCCTCTCAGGCTATTTCCGCTCCAATTCTGCGCCCTCGAGCTCATCTTTTCCCGGGTTTAAACCTGCGGGTGAGATCACTTAAACCCGAGGAGAAAATTCTGAGAACTTTATCGGATGGATGCCGAGGCCCTAATGGATGTTAGGGCAGATGATGGAGGAGGCATTAAGAGAGAAAGGTGAGGAGGTGTCTGCCAAGAGCTTAGGGAGAAGTTAAATAGTCAACCATATCGAATGATTCGGAAATAGGTTGAGAATGAGTAGAGTTTATAGCAGAGTTGGAGGTCTTAGGCTAGGCATGGAGGATGAGTCCTATGGCTAGGGTTTCGTCGAAGCCCAGGAAGCAGAGGAGGCTCCTCTATAATGCTCCTCTCCACATGTTATCTAAGCTTATGTCGGCCCACCTATCCCCGGAGCTCAGGGAGAAGTATGGTAGGAGATCCTTCCCGGTCAGGGTTGGTGATAGGGTTAAGATAATGCGGGGGGAGTTTAAGGGGGTTGAGGGTAAGGTGACCGGGGTAGATAGAAGGGGTCAGAGGGTTATGGTCGAGAATGTGACGATCAAGAAGGCCGATGGAACAACCGTTCCGAAACCCATACACGTCTCGAACGTCATGATAATCGAGCTCAAGCTCGACGACGAATATAGGAAGAGGGCTTTAATGAGGGGTAAGGGAGGTGGAGAATAGTTATGGGGCATCTCAAGAGACTCGCGGCGCCGCCGCATCTCAAGATCCATGTAAAGGAGAAGGTCTTCACCATATGTCCAAGCCCAGGGCCTCATCCAAAGTTTGAGTGTATCCCACTACTCTTGATAGTCAGGGATTATCTGGGATATGCTGAGAGGGCTGAGGAGGCGAGGAAGATCATAAAGTCCGGCAAGATATTCGTCGACGGGAGGCCGATCAAGGATCCGAGGTTTCCCGCGGGATTGATGGACGTTATCTCGATACCGGAGACTGGAGAGAACTATCGGATAATACCGATCTATAGGAGGGGGCTGGATTTAATAGAGATCCCGGAGGAGGAGGCTGGATACAAGCTCTGTAGAATTGTTAGGAAGATGCATGTCTCTGGAGGCCATCTACAGATAACCCTCCACGATGGTAGAAATATCAGGTTTAAGGAGCTCACGGAGGAAGTTATGTCGTACAGAACTAAGGATACCCTCAAGATATCGGTTCCAAGCCAGATGATCCTAGAACATCTAAGACTTCAGGAGAACATGTATGGTCTATTGATCAAAGGGCCTAAGCAGGGATTGCATGGGAGGATCGTCGAACTCAAGACTGATGTCGTCTATCCCGCGAGGCCCCTTGTGAAGCTGTCCACGGATAGGGGGGATGTGACATCGCTTCTAGATTATTTGATGGTCGTTGGATCTGATAGGCCCTTGGTGAAGCTTCCATGAGCGCGCTAAGACTTGAGAACCCTATGAGAAGGCTTAAGATAGAGAAGGTGGTCGTGAACTCCTGCGTCGGGACCAGCGGACCCAGGCTTGAGAGGGCCGCGAAGATCATCGAGATGCTCACGGGCCAGAAGCCTCAGGTAAGGAGGGCCAAGAAGACCATCAGGGGATTTGGGATCCATAGGGGTGAGCCTATAGCCGTTAGGGTTACCCTGAGGGGTAGGAGGGCGAGGGAGTTCCTTGAGAGGGCGCTGAAGGCGGTCAACAATAGGATCAAGGCGTCGAGCTTCGATGAAAATGGAAACCTATCCTTCGGAATAAAAGAGCACCTAGACATACCCGGAACGAAGTATGATCCAGAACTCGGGATAATTGGAATGGATGTATCAGTCCACATAACGAGGCCGGGCTATAGGGTTGCCTGGAGGAAGCGGGCGAGGAGCAGAGTCGGCTCGAGGCATAAAGTGACAAAGGAGGAGGCCATGAAGTTCCTCCGAGAAGAGTTTGGGGTGGAGATAGTAGGCGAGTAGCGGGCGATGGGGATATAAGGAGGGATATAGAACTTAACGGTGGAGGATAAAGGATTGAACATCTGCAGGCGCTGTATGAATGAAATAGCCCCAATCTTAGGATTCAAGGTCTATGAATAGAGAGCCCATCAAGCTCCGCCTCTATTATCAGAACCCGGACTCACATTAATTAGGTCATTTCAATTGCCTCTATACTGCGGTAGAGGGAGCGTTAAATCGGGGAAAGGGAAAAATTAAATGAAAAGCCATAGGATGAGAACGGCCGTGACCCCCGTCATATAGACGCCGTCGAATATACCTGCACCTCCTATG
>NJEK01000057.1 GCA_002255105.1 Candidatus Wolframiiraptor sp. EX4484-121 | reverse complement strand
GCCGACATCGAAGACAAGATCAGAGAAGATGAGAAAGAGCTTCAGCGATTAAGAAGGGAGGCTGAGGAGCTCACAGAGAGGATGAGATCCGCTGAGAGGGAATATGCAGACTCTTTAAGGGATGTCAAGGAGTCATCTCGCCTAGCTGAAGCTCTGAGCCGCGAGATCGCCGAAGCCGTTTACGGCATCATGATGCTCGGTGAGCTTAGAGCTGAGGGGGAAAAGAAGCTTAGAGAGCATCTGGGGAGAGTGAATGAGATAGCTGATGAGCTGAACTTGATCGGAGAGGAGGAGAGGAAGCTGGCTGACGTGAAGTCCTCGCTTCAAGTTAGGAGAGCTCAGCTTGAGATCCAGCTCAGCAACCTGAAGGAAAAGCTCTCAGGGATAGGGGGCCTCCTCTTCTCCCTTCCAGAAGCAGATGAGGCCAAGCTCGAGAGGCTTAAGCAGGGACTTGAAGAGGAGCTAAAGGAGCTTGAGATGATCAACCAGCTTGCTCCAGCCCAATATGAGGAGCTCGTCTGGAACTATAAGCTCAGATCCTCCAGGATCGCTGAGCTTGAAGCCGAGAGGCAGGAAATCCTGAGGTTCATAGAGTGGATTGAAGGGGAGAAGAAGAGGATATTCATGGAGACCTTTAACAGGGTCGCGGAGAACTTCGAGGAGTATTTCAGTAAGCTGACCGGGGGCAGAGGATGGTTAAGGATCGAGAACCCAGATAACCCGTTCGAGGGAGGAGTCGAGATGATCTTAGCGTTTCCTGGAAAGCAGCCTCGAAGCGCGAGGTCCGCCAGCGGAGGAGAGAAGTCCGTCGCGGCCGTGGCCTTTCTGCTCGCGTTGCAGGGATTGACTCCCGCCGAATTCTACGTCTTCGATGAGGTCGATGCCCACATGGACTTGCAGTATAGCCGAGGGCTTGCGGAGCTCTTCAAGGAGATGGCTAGGAGAACCCAGATAATCGTGATAAGCTTGAAGGATGTCGTCGTCGAGAAAGCCGACCAGGTGGTTGGGGTTTACAACGTCGGCGGAGCGTCCAAGCTCGTTAAAGCCCGGCTCGAGGAGGTGATAAGAAGTGGCTGAGAAGACGATCACGATCTGGAGCGACCCGAGGTGGAGGATCCTATTCGACGTTACGAAGCTTAATCGCGTGAAGCCCTGGCAGATAAGGCTCGTCGAGATGATAAGGGCTCTGATGGAGGAGCTCGAGAGAAGAAGCCTCCTCGACCTAAGCTCATGCGGGGTCGCAGCCTGCTCCGCCGCCACGATCCACAGGATGAAGACGGAGCTTCTGCTGAAAGCCGATAGACCTGGGATCGAAGATAGCGGGGGAGAGAGGGAGGTTTTGGTCGTCCCGCCTCCGGTAGATCTACCCTGCATGCCCGAGTTCATGGTCGTTACCGTGAATGAGCTCATCCGAGCCTTGAGGGAGGTCTTCTCCAAGGCTGATCGGAGGAATGATGGCGGAGAGGAGGAGAAAGCTCTTCTAGCCGTGTTTGACGTTAAGATCGATGAGTTCCTGATAAAGCTCGAGGAGAGGCTCGAAGAGTTTCTAGACGGACTTCGGAGAATGTTCGGGGACAAGGAGATAATAGGGTTAAACGAGGTGTTCGAGGGAGTGGATAAGCTCGAGGCCGCGAGGAGGTTCATACTGCTTCTGTTCGCGGCGGCCAGAGGAGCTGTCGAGCTTATAGAAGATGATGAGTTTAAGCTGATAGCGGTGAAATGGAATGGTGGATCCGGAGGAGTTAAAGGCGAGGATTGAGGCGATCCTCTATTCAGCCGGAAAACCCGTCCCCCTGAACATGATAATGAGAATCTGCGAGACCAGGTCGAAGAAGCTGGTTCTCAGCGCGATCGAGGAGCTTAAGAAGCATTATCGGGAGAACTCCCGAGCCCTTGAGCTGGTAGAGCTTCCAGGAGATCGATACTATCTTAAGCTGAGGAGGGAGTACATGGAGCTTGTTAGGAGGATCTTGAGGAAGCCTCTTCTCAGCAGGGGAGTCATGAGAACCTTATCCTTCATAGCCTATCATCAGCCCATCGAGCAGAGCAGGGTCGCAGAAGCCAGGGGAGGATCAGCGTACAAGCATGTTAAGATACTCTTGGAGAAAGGGTTGATTGAGGCTGAAAAATCTGGGAGAACCCTCATCCTGAAAACCACACCCCTCTTCGCCGAGCTCTATGGGATCGAGAACGATCCAAAGCTGATAAAGAGGAAGCTAAGAGAGAAATTGAAGAGCATGGGAGAGGGTCGGAGGAAGGGTTAATATCGCCTCAGCATCATGAGAACCCACACGCTGATAAGGGTTATCGCAAAGACCTCTAGAAACCCGATCGACGGCCAGGGGATGAAAGCCGCTCCCACGAACCCCATCGTCGAGAGGGACATGAAGGCTAGGCCGAGCCTCATTTCTCCGAGGGAGATCAAAGCCGCGCCGAAGGCCAGGATCGAGAACCCCATGAGAATGAAGAACTCGAAGGAGACGAGTAGGTGAGGATAGGTTCCCTCGGGGAAGACTCCTATCAATATGAGATGGAGTGCTGAGAAAAGGAGAATGGAGGAGGCGAGAACTTCAAGCCTGCTTCTCGAAATCCAGATCAAATACGTGGAGTACAGGGTTGCGAGGATCCCCGCCACCGTTATCCCGAGATTAAACATCCACGCATTCTCAACTCCCATGGCCCCTAAATCGCTTAAAGCGTTTCTGGTTAGAGAGAACCAAGGATTAAGGGCCGCTGAGCCGATTATTGTGAGCCATCCCACGGCCAGAGCCAATACCCCAAAATACCTGAAAGAGGATGTGATCCTCTTTCTCATAACTGGAGCCAAGCCGCTACTGCCTTCTCCTCGACACGCCTACAGCCGTGCCGAATCTTCCAGTAGTTCTCGTCCTCTGGCCGCGGACCTTAAGCCCGAGCGAGTGCCTGATCCCCCTCCAAGATTTTATCCTCATCTCCCGCTGGATGTCCTCCCTGATCGCGTAGACGAGGTCCGAGCCATAGAGCTGAAGGTCTTTCCCCGTGACAGGATCCTTTCTCCGATTAAGCATCCAAGCTGGAATGCCGTGGCCTAGAGGGTCTTTAGCGACCTCCTCAAGCCTCTTAAGCTCCTCCTCGCTCAGAAATCCAAGCCTCTTCTCGACATCGACCCCCGCGACCCTGGAGATCGCGTATCCAAGCATCACCCCTATCCCCTTAACCGCCGCCAAGGCGTAGGGGATCTTTAAAGATCCATCTAGGTCTGTGCCGAGGAACCTTACTATCGGCTTAAACTCTTGAGCTGAAGCTCCGCTCATCCACCCCGATAACCCTAGCCGTTCTAATAAATGTTGGTTAAGGATCGTTGAGCCGAGCTCTCCTAAGAAAACTTATATGTGGGTCTCTTAGGATAGAATCCGAGAAAAATGATTACGGGTATAGAATGGATCGTGGTTGCAATAGTCTTGGTGGTTCTGCTCCTGTGGGGTCCATCTCAGCTGCCCAAGATCGCTAGAGCATTTGGAGAAGCGAAGAAGGAGTTCCAGAAAGCAACCAAGGAGGTTGAGAAGGCGGAGAAGGAGGTTAAGGAGGCGGTTAAGCCCATTACTGAGACCGTGTCCGAAGCTACCTCGGAGCTGAAAAAGGTCGATGACAAGCTCTTGGAAGTGGCTAAGGAGCTAGGCATAAGCACGGAGGGCAAGACCAGAGACCAGATAGCGGAAGAGATCTTGAAGCTTACAAAGAAGAAGTAGCTCGCTGACAAAACTTAATCCCCTAACCTCCGCTAGCTCGCTTCAATAGATGACACCTCTTTTTAGCAGGTTAACAGCCCGAGAGATAGGAATTTTTAGGTGAGATGATGCTCTGTTTTTCAGGATGACTGGAGGCGGAGGAATGACGCCGTCGGAGAAGCCTAGAGACATGAAGGAGATGACCCTGCTCGAGCATCTGATAGAGCTTAGGGACAGGCTCAAGATCTGCTTGATAACGGTCGGCGTAATGACCGCGATAATGCTGGTTTTCCCAGCTCATATTTACTCCCCATGGGAGATCCTAGGAGGATTGTATAAGCCCGTCGTTTCTCTGGTGCTCGACCAGCTTAGAGCCATGGTCATGCCTGAGGTCATGCAGCTGATAGGGGAGAAAATCACCGCGCCTCTCGAGATCTACTTCATAGCGTCTCTCGTCTTCGGCCTGGCGTTCAGCAGCCCCGTCATCGGATACGAGATCTTCAAGTACGTTGACCCCGCCCTTTATCCTCATGAAAGGAGGATGATATACCCGTTTCTCGCCGCGTTTCTCGGCTTGTTCTTGGCAGGGTTGATGTTCGGCTTATACATCATAACCCCCTTCACCTTCAAGGCGATGATCATCTTCTTCGAGCTCGTCGGAGCTCAGCCGATAATCACGATAATGGACTTCTACATGACCATCCTGATAGTGACCCTCGCAACCGGGGTGGTTTTCACGACCCCAACGATACTCGTCCTGCTCGTTAGGGTAGGCTTGCTGAGCACCGGAGCCATCGAGAGGAATAGAAAGTGGATCTATGGCGCCATGTACATCGTGGCGGCGATAATAACTCCGGATGGAGGAATGTTCACAAACCTGATACTTCTAGGGGTCTTCGTCGCGCTGCTCGAAGGAGGGATCCTCGTGGCGAAGAGATATGAGAGGCGGAGGGAGCAAGAGGTGGTTGAAGAAGCTCCGAAGGTCGATAAGTGCAAGTTCTGCGGCAACCCTCTAGATGGGAAGATCTTCTGCCCCCACTGCGGGAAATCTCAGGTCTAGCCTAAAGAGGAGGTCTTTCTCATCAGGCTTTTTATGGTCCCGCTTACGGCGAGCACCCTGAAGGCCGTCTCATTTCCATTCAGCTCTCTTATCGATGCTGACGCCAATAAGACCTTGGGAAGAGACTCTAGCGTGCATCTAACTATCATGAGACCCTTATCCTGATATCCTCTGATCAGCTTAAGACCTGCGGATGCTAGGCCCAGCTTCCCGAAGAGCTCCTCATATGAGGAGAGTAACGCTTCCATCATCTTGCTTGGAGGCTGCCTCGGCTCAGAGACTATCGCCAGATATCTCTTCTTGATCCTCCTCGCCAAGCATCACCACCCCTCTAACAACATAACGCTTTGAAAGCTTGAGAAGGT
>NJEK01000056.1 GCA_002255105.1 Candidatus Wolframiiraptor sp. EX4484-121 | reverse complement strand
CATATGGTGCTAGGCGCTAAATATATACCGGTCTTCATGAGAATCATTCTTGACAACTCATGACAGTTAATGTGCATATTTGACCTTTTCATTTTATTTGTTTCTTCGAAGACCAGTGATACGATTTTCTTCTTCTCTTCGTATGGCAGATCCCTATACCTCATTCGATCATCCCCAGACCTCTGCAGACCCTCAGGATTAAATTCCTCGCATCCTTGTAGAATAGAAAATAGACATATCCAAGCCAAAATAGAACCTCTAACCATAGCTGGTGAGATGAGGATAAAAATGTTATTCTTGAGTCATCCTACATCTCCTGTATGAGTCGTTTAGGCAGGCATCCGGAGAGCGTCCTAAAGCTCTTCGCGGAGATGAGCGATAAGGAGCACGCCGTCTTCGAGGCCGGAATATGTCTAGCGTCGATCCTCCATCAATTGATAGGTCTCCCAGTTAAGGCGGATGAGGGATTCCTAGAGGATTTGGCGGAAGTCGCTCAGAGATCGTTCAGCCTCCAGCCATTCAGAGCCGATGTGAGGATAAAGATCCTCAAGGATAGGTTGAAGATCTCAAAGACTTATGGATATGGCGTAATCTCTCCAGAGTCGCTGGATGTGAGGGTTGAGGTCAGGTACGGTGAAGCTAGGGCGGTTGCGAGATTGAGGTATGTAGAGGAACTCGACTACCCCTTAATGTATGTCGAGGAGGTCAATCCTTGAAGGATGGAAGCTTAACCCCCCTCTGGCCCTGATACTTCCCCATATACGGCTTCTCGACGGGCGATGAGAGTTTTGCGAAGACTACGTGGATGAACCTGTCTCCGGCGTAGAGCTTCACCGGGAAATCTCCACCGACCAGCTCTATCGTGAGCTGGCCCTCGAAGTTTGCGTCTATGATGGTTGGAGGAATGGTCAACCCGATCCTAGCATAGCTGCTCCTTAGGTTCACGAAGCCCATCAAGTCAAGCGGGAGCTTGACGTATTCTAGGGTGTGTAGGAGGACGTGCTCCCCCGGATTTATCACGAACTCTCTCCCCCTCTCGATCACGTAGTATTGCTCGACATCCTCATAGGCGTGGACATCGAAGAGCTTATCCGAGTTCTTCATCCTAGCTATCTCCTCCCCAATCCGTAGATCGAGCCCATTCTCCCTGACCACATCATCCCTAAAAGGCTCTATCTTTAGCCTACCGCTCCTAATGTAGTTCCAGAGGTCGAAGTCGCTCAGGATCATCTCTCAAGCAACACCCTCTGCACCATCAATTTAAGACCTTATCGCCTGATTTGGAACGGTAAATCTGCGGGATTCTTTTCGTCAGACCTCAATCACATCCAAATCTGAAGGAACATAAACTAATCCGCCCGACGCCCTTCTCAAAGACTCACTTAAGCTCCGAACCTTCTCCTCCATCTCAGGATAGAGATGGACTACTATCGTGATCTTAGGCCTGATCCTGGAGACTATCTCGATGAGCTCGTCATCGGCTGTATGTTTTCCAAGCTTCTGGCCGCGTGGATAGGAGCATTCATGGATCAATATATCCGCGTTCTCCGCCAGCCTGATCAGTCTCTCATCAGGAACGGTATCCCCAGAGTAGACGAGTTCGATTCCGTCAACTTTGACCCTATATGCGACGCCGTTGAAGTGCTCGACTGGAGTGGATCTTATCTCAAATCCATCGTATGAGACCGCAACTCCATCCCAGCACTCATGGAGCCGGACATCTCTCAGAACATCGAGATTCATTAGATAGCTTAGGAATCTATTTTTGACGAGCAGGTCTTCGATGAAGTCATTTAATCCCCTCGGCCCATAGATGTCGATAACATCCTCGAATTTTCCATAATTCTTCCGGCTCAAAGCCCTCAACTTGAGGAATGGTAGTAGATCTGAGACATGGTCTACGTGGAAGTGCGTGATCAGGATTCTATTTATCATCTTTAAATCATATCCAATTCTCCTCAGCTTCTCGATCGCCCCAGGTCCTATGTCGAGCAGGATTCCGCCTAGGCTTGTCTCCAACAATATAGATGATCCAAACCTTTGCCTCGTCGGGATTATTGTTCCAGCTCCCAAGATTATTATCCTCAACTCACTCTCTCCTCGACAAGATATCTATCCATGGATTGTTAATGAGATATGATGGAAGCTTCTTGGAACTCGGCTTAACCCGCTCCTCGATTCTGGCAGTCTCGCGAGCCCTCACCTCAACCCTTGAAGGCCTCTGCTCGATCCTATTCACCCTGATCTCAAGGCTTCTCTGCGCGCGCTCAAGTCTATCGAGCCTTGCCTCGAGCTCCTCAAGCATCCTAAGGATCCTCCCGATATCGGATCTAATTCTAACGATCTCCTCGATGCCGACTGCTTTCTCCTCCATCGCCGTATTGGAGTTTTTCACGATCTCAATCCTCTCGGAGAATCTTGGGGGAACTACTTCCTCGGCTCCCATCATATCATAGACTATTAGCCCTAGGCCATGCATGGATAGGACCCCATCGTCCACGGCTCTCCTAAACCTCCTCGGGATGGCTATCGCGACCGCGCTGTATCTCTCTCTGAGCCTCTCGGCCTGGAGGAGGGCGTCGTGGATCGCTCCATGAACCATTAACGCGTCCTCGTCTAGGATGTTGATTACGAGTTCACGCCTTCCATCAGATAGTACGATTCTACTCGAAGCTCCCAGGATCCCCTCTTCCCTCCTCTCGACCTCATAGAATCCTTCCTCCTCGTAGATCGCGGCCACCATGTCTTGGGGCTTAAACCTCCTACGCAAGATACAGCCACCCCTCCATCCTATTCCAATCCCACTCATAGTCTATTGGAACCGCATACCCATAGACTATACATCCCCTCCAGACCGAGAATCTGGGCTCCTCGGTTATCCTCACCTCCACATCCTCTATCCCCTTCTCACGGAGCATCGATGAGAGTTTCAGGTCTGAGGTCACCGCAACCTCCCTGAGATCCTCCGGAACTCTCCAGCCGAAGTTTCCGCCTGATAGGAGGATCTTCGAGTATAGGTGTGGTTGAAGCTCTATCGGACACTTCTCAACCGATTCTATGATGGCGTCCGCCATATCCATCATGCCATAGAAGAATGTGTCTCCGATCTTGACGTCGCTGGGCTTCGGCATCCCCCTCGCGAAGTAGCTTTGGAAGATCTCGTGATTCGGGTTAAAGACATATTCTCCGACTAGGAACCTAGTCCATGAATGCTCCCCCAAGTCTATCACTATCCTAGTTCCCGGAATTCTTAGGCGGCCGCGAACCTTCTCTGGATTTGCCTTAGCATAATCTATCGCGGAGTCTAGCTCTCTTGGAAGTAGTCCGAGCTCCTCCTTAACCCTCCTAACCAAGCTCTCCTCCTTGGCGAGGTCGCCATATCCGGCGTCCTTCAAGATCTCAGCCATGAGGATGTTCGCGGAGCTCCCACCCCTGTTCAAGGCTAAGACGGCATCCCTGATCGGATACATGGAGATCGGGCAGATCTGGCTGTTTCCATGGCCCGATTCCACGACCACGCATGTCGGTATCTTATGTGCTATCGCAACCGCCAGGGGTTGTGGGATTATCGTCGCAGCCTTAATCAAAGTTCTCTCCTCATTCATCCTCTTGAAGATCTCGAATAGCTTCTCATACATGTATCTCGGAGCGACCATGGATACGCTGGCCACGAGATAGAATCCCTCAAACTCCTCATCCCCTGGGGCGAATGAGTCTAACGCGTATTTGGTCAATTCTTCGACGACTCTCCAAGCCCTCCAGTCATCCTTCCCGATCACCCCATTCCTCATAGGATACACCATCCTCTCGGCCAGGCTCTTCCTAGACTCTAGGAATAGTGGGAGCTCTTTCCCGACGATCACATCCCTCCTAATATCCATGAGCTTTGACATCAACGACTCCTTATCCACGAAATATCCCCTATTCTCGACGACCTCAGGGACCTCTCCTAGAGTTATCGGCCCGTACTTGAAGTCGCTCGTCCCATAATCTATCCCAAATACGTGTTCACGCTTATATTCCTCGCTCATCTCATCCACCCCATCATCCTAGATAGGATTGATGATTTGGGGGCTCCGCAAAGCCTCTCATGAATCTTTAATACCGCGCCCTTCGAGACCTCAGCCCATCCAACCCTATATGAGACCGTCAGGGCTTCATGTGAGGGATATGCCGAGACCTTGAGATCCACCCCAGATAACTTGACCTCGGAAACACCTTTCCTCTCAAACATTACCCCAAGGGCTTCCGCAACCCTCCTCGCATCATCACCCCTAAAATTATAGTAGATGTCGATATACCAGCATTCCCTAACGATGGATTTGATGAGGTTTTCGAGGTGCTCGGGCTTCTTTAAGCTTAGAGTGAGGATGAACTCATCTCTCCTAGGATTTAAACTTAAGAGCTTAACGATGGATCCGTCCAGCTCCGCCGTCCTCACCCCGACTTTCCAATCTTTGGTGAGGAGCTTGCTGAGCAGCTCCTCATCCCTAACCTCTGCTCTGTTCCTAAGCCTGCAAGCCAGTCTAAGCTTGACGGAGTTATTCACGCTCCTATCCACTAGCTAAAATACTTGGCTCTCGATCCATATATTTTTGAGAGTTGGCTGAAAGTGGGGGATGCTCTGGGGGCACAATCTTTATTAGAGGATTCTCCGAGCTGAATTCGGAGCCTGAAAGTGAGTAGCTATGCCTAGGGTTAAGAGGATATCGGAGGTCCTAGACATCCTAAGGCAGAAGGACCAGATAAGGAACATAGGGATAATTGCCCATGTCGACCACGGTAAGACGACCACAACCGACAGCCTCCTAGCCGCGGCAGGACTCCTCTCACCCACCTTAGCTGGAAAAGCCCTAGCTCTAGACTATCTTGAGGAGGAGCAGCAGAGGCAGATGACGATCAAGGCCGCGAACATCTCGCTATACTATGAGATGAATGGAAAGCCCTATGTGATAAACCTGATAGATACTCCGGGCCACGTGGACTTCAGTGGGAGGGTTACGAGAGCCCTTAGAGCGATCGATGGAGCGGTCGTGGTCGTTGACGCGGTTGAGGGGGTCATGACCCAGACCGAGACCGTCGTTAGGCAGGCTCTAGAGGAGAGGGTTAAGCCAGTCCTATACATAAACAAGATTGATAGGCTAATCAAGGAGCTTAGGTTGACTCCGGAGAAGATTCAGGAGACCTTGGTCAGGATCGTCATGGACATCAATAGGCTCATCGAGATGTATGCCGAGCCCCAATATAAGCAGAAGTGGAAGGTAAGCTTCCAGGATGGGAGCGTCGCGATCGGGAGCGCGAAGGATAGGTGGGGCTTCACGGTTCCACAGGCTCAGAAGAGGGGGATAAAGTTCAAGGACGTGATGAA
>NJEK01000055.1 GCA_002255105.1 Candidatus Wolframiiraptor sp. EX4484-121 | reverse complement strand
TATAGCCTCCGAGCTGGTAAGGAGGGGTTGGGCCCCGAAGGACTTCAAGCACGTCAGGCCGATCCTAGAGCAACTAGTATCCCTAGGAATACTTGAGAGGGTTAGGGGCCGTAGGAGGGGTAGGAGGGCTAGATGGCTCTACAGATCCTCCCCAGACCTCCCCAGGAGGGTTGAGGTGAGGGATGAGCTACGCTAAGGGGAGGAGGTTTGAGTGGAGGGTGAAGGATCTTTTGGAGGCCCGTGGATGGATAGTGGTCAGGGCCGCGAGGTCGAAGCCCGTAGACCTCGTCGCGATGAAGGGTGGGAGGATCCTATTAATCGAGTGTAAATACGACTCGTCCATCAGCAAGGATAGGAGGAGGCTGTTATTAGAGCTCGCGGAGGGAGCTGGCGCCAAGCCCGTACTGGCCAAGAAGAGGAGGTATGAGAGGGGGGTTAAGCTCATAGACCTCAGGGATGGGGGAGAGCTCAGCCTTGAAGAACTCTAGGAGGATGAGGAAGAGTAGGAGGATCTATGGAAGATACGTTAAGGTCTTCGCTCGGGGATCCAGGAGATGCGCCCTCTGCGGAAAGCCCTTGAGGAAAGATGATGACTTGGTCTCGATAGGTCTCTCTAGGAGGGCGCATCTCAGATGCGCGGTCAAGTATGAGTTCAGCGTCCTAGGTGAGAGGAGATGAGATATGTTATCGTTGCGGAGAAGCCCAGCGTCGCTAGGAGGATCAGGGAGGCGATAAACGCGAATAACATCTTGGTCACCTCTGTCAGGGGCCACGTCCTAGACTCCGAGTTCCCCGAAGGATATGGCTGGAGGGAATGTAGACCAAGAGACCTCTTCAAGGTTAGAGAATTCAGGGATGAGATAAGGGATCATAGGAGCTTAAGGGAGTTGAAGAAGGCCTTTAGGGGTGCCGGAGTCCTAGTGATAGCTACCGATAACGACTCGGAGGGAGAGCTGATAGGGGCCGAGATCCTGAAGATCTGGAGGAGGGTTAATGGGAATAGGCCGTATAGGAGGATGAGGTTCAACTCGACGGACTATCGGGAGCTTAGGAGGGCTTGGAGAAACTTGGAGGAGACCCTTAACTGGAGGTGGGTCTCCAAGGCATTGTTTAGGCAGAGGTTCGACCTTATAGCCGGGGCGGCCTTCACAAGGCTACTAACCCTGACGGCGAGGAGATATGATAGGAATGTTAAGCTGATCAGCTGGGGCCCATGCCAATCCCCAACCCTCTGGTTCATAGTTAGGCGTGAGAGGGAGAGGCTGAATTTCAAGCCCAAGCCGTTCTGGACTATCAAGGCCGTCCTAGAGAGTGAGGTGGGTGAGAGGTTTGAGGCCGAGAGCGATAGGTTCTGGGATAAGGAAGGGGCTAAGAAAGTCTATGCTAAGGCATCTAAAGTTCATGAAGCTATTGTCAAATCATCCAAGGAGTCCACTAAGACCATATTTAGGCCGACTCCTTTGAGAACCGACGACTTATTGAGGGATATGGCTAGGCTCACGGGATTGTCGGCGGCCAAGATACTCCAAGTAGCCGAAGACCTATACGCCGATGGATACATATCATATCCTATCATATCCTAGGACTGAGACGAATAGGTATAGGCATGGATTCGATTATAGTCAGCCCTTGAAGGCGGCGTGTAAGGGTCTAGGGGTTAATGTTGAGGGGGATCCCAAGCCAAGGCAGGGAAGGCTGGATGATGGGGCTCATACGCCGATCTACCCGATAAGACCGTTCACGGGGGGAGGGATTGCTAGAAGGCTCTGGGAGTATGTGGCTAGGAGGTTTCTGGCCAACGCATTCTATCCAAACGCTAGGAGGGTTGAGAGGAAAGCCGAGATAAGGGTAGGAGAATTAACCCTGAGATCCCATGGAGCCCAAACAGTTAAGACCGGGTTCTACGAGATCTATCCATACTTCAGGCCCAAGGATGATCCCATTCCGAGGCTGAGGGTTGGCGAGAGGCTTAGAATAGTCTCGATAAGGCTTCATGAGGGTAAGACCAAGCCACCTAATAGGTTGACCGAGGCCGAGCTCCTAAAGCTGATGGAGGAGAACGGCATAGGAACAGACGCCACCAGAGCCGCCTATCCGAGACTGATCATAGACAGGGGATATGCGGTTAAGGAGAGGAAGACGTTTAAGCCTACCGAGCTTGGAATGAGGCTAATAGAGCTGTTAGAGGACGTGGATGAGAGGCTCGTGACACCAGAGACTAGGAGGAGGGTCGAGGAATTAATGGCAGAGATAGAGGCAGGGAAGATGGGCTACGATGAGGCGTTGGAGAAGGCGGTCTCAGAATATCTGCCACTCTATCAGAGATTGGAGGATGGGCTTCGGCGGGGTTCACTCGAAATCATCGAATCGATCAAGGCGGCCTCTCGGCCAATCCCTAGATCCCCTCACGGTTGAGGAAATTTAGCCATAAACCGCGGAATCTAACATGAAGAGTTGCGATGATGATGGTTGGAGGCGATTGGAGAGGCACTATATCCCCCTAATACGGGTGTTAGAAGCCGGAGCTGATTATAATACATGCGCGCTGACCTCGTCCCGCTCCCGACACTCTTGATACAGTGATTCATGACAAAAAGGAATTGCTAGTAGGCAGGCGGAGCTAGATATGTTGGTTTAGAGATGTCTGCTTTCCTCGACCCCTCTCTCCCCTTGCCTTGGACACTAGATGCGGCGATCTCTCTAATATCAGTCGCATGGTCGCTAGCTCCTGCTCCAGAGCCTCGTAAACTTCATCGAGCTTCGGGACGAAATCTTCCAACCCTATAATATCGAGCGCGATCTTATCGATCCTCCTCTGTAACTCATCCCTGCACGCTATCCTCTCAAAAAGCGGCCTAACGCCCTCCTCACATCTGCCCACCTCATCGAATAGATTCAAGGCAGCGAGCTTCTGCTCAGCAGATAAGCGCCTGTAATCGGGGACGTGGACGTTAGACCAGACTTGATCCCCATGCAGATCCACCCAACCGCCCATGGTCTCCACGCAGAAGGCAAGCAGTTGTAACAAGGCTATCGAGCTGTTCAAATATAATGTGAGCATCTTCATCCAATCACTTCCACCATCGATCTTCAAGTTAACGAGGACCGCTGTGTTTAGAACCGGCCTTTCGTCAAAAAACGCCAGCCAATATATGTTGGGAGATGTTATTCGAAGTCTCCTCGCGAGGAGCACTTGAGAGGAGATGTCTTCATATGCCCTCCTGATGTCCTCGGCAGCCCTTGACAGCGCCTCCGGGCTGACGAGCTTGGCCTCCACCCTGACGTCCTCGGGGATCTCATCCGGCCTTATGATCGCTAGCTCTTCGACCCCCGTTAGGTCAAACCTCTTTACACCAGCGGGCGATCTTAGGGACGGGATGCAAGAGCGCTTATCGCAGCGGAACGTCCTGTAGCCCCTCTTACGGCCCTTAACCCTCACGGCCGTCCTGAAAGTCACCACATCGCCGGCGTCCTCCACGATCTCGAACACCCTTTTACCCCTAGAACCATATCGAGATGCGAATAGCTTCCTCGCATAGTCCTCAACGCCTCTCGTCGTGTATTGTCCCGGGTTATAGGCCCTTATGCCCGTGGAGACCTCCCCTAACGTCGGCAACCCGGATAGGCGCCAGAGAAGCTCGAGGACGAGCTTCTGAGCCTTTAAGGAACTCATGCCGACCAAGGGCTTAAGATTGCCGATATGCCTCTCTATAAGCGGCCCTACGTCAATCTTCAAGGCGTCGAAATATTCGGTGGATAAGCGGTTCTGATCCCCGGAGGAGAACCTGAGGATCTCCTCCGAGATCTCGCGGCATTTGTCCCCTAAGCCGTCCAGCGGTCTCTTCAAGACGACGTAGGTGGTCGGAGTGGGATCCTCCGTCGTCGAGACCCTCTCCAGGACGAGCAGGTAATCCCTATACTGGGCTTGTTCGCTAAAGGAGATCTCAGCCGCGCTCTTCACCACAAACCTCGGCCTAAAGCGGCCGCGTAGCCCCCGACGCTTCTCATACCCTCTCCTCCGAGGGTTATAGACCTCCCCGAGGAAGAGGTATCTCCTCACGCTCTCGGCGGCCGCGCCCGCGAAGAACTCCTCGGGGGTCACGGCGGCCAGCCTGCCGCCCGGCCCTATCACCCAGTCTGCCGCCGCGAAGAAGTATGCCCAATATCCGGTCTTGCCCCTAACAACCCGCCCCATCATCCTCTCGAGAGCCGATCTCTCAGACGCTGGGATGTTCTCCCTCCTAGTGAAAGGGGGGTTCATTATCACAACGTCGAAGCTCTCGCCGCGAAGATCCAATTCCTCGTATTCTCTCATACCCCTCTCTATCAGTTCCAAGATTTTTCCAGCACCCGGCGGATCCCCACATGCTTCAACCGCTGAGGCGTACATTTTAGAGATGCCATCGCCTTGGAATACCCTCGGTCTCACGGGAACCTCTGGTCGCAATAATATCAGATTAACGGTTGAGAGCTCCTTGGCGAAGCGCATCACGTCTATTCCCATGATGTGTTCTTTCAGGAAGGTCTCGTGCATCTTCCTCAGGTTCACACGCCGAAGCTCCTCTAAGGCCTTAGCCCACTTCACCCTATACGCCTCAGCCAATAGGGTGCCCGAGCCGCAGGCTGGATCCAGAACCCGGTCGTCCCACCTCCTTATCGCGAGGCTTGCAAGGAGGGTTGCCGCTTCCGGCTTCGTGAAGAATGCGCCGAGATTCTTCCTAGTCTCCGGGGGCAGGCTCTCTTGGTAGATTCTCCCGAAGAGCTCCTCCTTAACGTGTTCAGGTCTAAGGGTGTGTAGGGCGTAGCAGAGCCTCCCGACGGCCTCGCCGACTCCCGCTATCTTCTCACCAATCCTTAAGAGGAAGCTGAATACGCTTAACCCAGCCTCTAAAACCGGATAGCTCTCGATTAATTCCGAGGAACTTAGGTTGTTCACGAGCATCTCCAAGAAGTTCCTTGGCACAGCCAGCGGGTTGTCGACCGCGGGGAGGATGCTCCGCCCCGTCACCTTAATCGATAGGATGTGGGCTAGGAGCAGGTGTATCACGGCGAGATACGCGGCGATGTCCGCGAGATAAGTCTCCATGATCTCCTCCCTCTTAACCATCTCGGACAGCATGGACTTGTAGAAGTCGAATCTGCCCACGATGGCTTGCGCCATATCCACATACTCCCTGGTCCTCTGAACTCTCCTAATCGCGGTCGATAGCTCGACGACCGCATCCCTGCACACGGCCGCCACGGTCGAGTAGCTTATAGCCGGGATCCTTCTGGCGAGGAAGGACTTGTAGGAGGAGAGAAGCTGGATCCCTAGATCCCGGGTTGTGAGGTCGTAGAGGCTTGTGGCCAAGAACTCCGACGCCACGTGGGCCTCGGGCAACCTTATCTTGGAGAAGACCTTTCCGAGCTCTTCCGCCGGTATAGATCTAAGCCGCTCGGGATACAGTAGTAGGGCTAAGCCGGCTCCAAGCCTCTTGGCTACCGGATAGGTCTTCACGAGGTCTTCCAGCAACCGGCGGCTCCCCCCGATCTTTACCTGGAGCAGGATCCTCTGGTCGTCGAACTTGCATAAGAGGTCTGGATACACCCTACCCTCCTGGACACCTGCTACGCCGATCTCCTGCTCGCATGAAAGCCTGATCCCAACCTTCTCAGCGGCCTTCCTAAGCTCCTCCATAATATGTGGATAGAGCGCCCTCTCCGTGACCTCGCCCATTACGGACTTAAGTTTCCGGAAGCGCTAATAAGCCTTTATACGATCCACGAAGAGGCTTTTATACGGCCTCATCCCTACCAGATGGGTTTATGTCTAATAGGTAACCTCTCATCTATCTTCATCTCCAGCTTAAGCTCTTTTTCTAAGGTCTTGAGCCTCCTTTCATGTGAGATTAGGGCGGATATGGTGAGTAAATCGAAGGTGTCTCGCTCAGGATACATCGATCCGGCATGGCATAGCCTAAACACTTGATCCACTAGGCTGTCAAAAGATTCTCTCTCATCTCTTAGAAGGGCTTTTCTAAAGTTCCTCCACCTATCGAGCTCTAGACTAAGCCTCTGCCTATACGTCAACGCATTCCTACCCATCCCCTACGAGGCGCCTTAAGGATCTGGGAGATAAATTATAGAGGTGGGTGAAAGTGAAAGAGACCCATCTGAAAGTGGGCTTAAAAATCGAGGGATATTGGTGAAAGTGGAGGAGTTTGGCCATACTTAGTCTTGGAAGTCTTCCAGCCTATGCCTAGACCTCTTGAGGCACTCGACGTATCCAAGCCTCCTGAGGTATTGGAGGGCTCTCCGAACCCTCCCCTTATCCTCCCCAAGCCTATAAGCTATCTCCGAGCAGGTCATGCTCGACTCCTCGAGGAGGTATAATATCTTAGCCATGAGGATGCTTAGCTCGACGCTGACAGGCTTCTTGAGGATCCTCCAGAGATAGGGAGATCTCCTAAGCTTCTTGAACCTCGGCTCCACCCTCGCATTGAGTTCTCTCACCTTCTCCGACGCCTCCTCGGGGCTACCGCTCCAGATGGGTTTGGCCGTGAACCTCGCGCCGCAGAACACGCATAGGACGTCCTCAACCTTGTAGGATGCCCTAGCCATCCCGCATCTGGGGCAGATGACGACGTAAACCATTCCAATAATGAGTCGTCGAATCGCTCTGATAATGGTTTGAGAGCTTGGTGAAAGTGCCATTTTCAGAGTAGCCTCTAACATTTTTATCCATGATCGATGATGTTTGCCTAGAATGCCTGATGAGAAGCTCGTGGACTTCTTGAAGCATGGGAGAGATTGGGAGCGTAGGGCCACGACTGTTCCGGGCATATTCGTCCTAAGGCTTCCGGAGGCTGGTAAGAGGCCGGCGAGCCTAGCCGTGGAGCTTAACCCTGTTGATGACTCCGGGAGGCCCACGAAGAGGAGGGGCCTGGTTCTGAGGAGCTCGGAGGAGCTTAAGGCTTTCAGGGAGCTCATCAACAACGATAGGCTGGAGAGGCTTATGGCCAAGATAGACGAGGTCAATCCAAAGCCGGTGGCGAGGAGGAGGGTGAAGGGGGAGGAGGTATTCGAGATCTAGTGATGTTTAATGGAGTCGTGGATGGTTCCCAGTGAGAGCGTCCCGGGCAAATCATATACGGTTATGAGGGATGATCGTGGCCGATTCTCATGCACCTGCCCAGACTACAGGTTCAGGAGGAGGGAGTGCAAGCATATCAAGCTCGTTAAGAAGTTGCTCCTAGCGAAGAGGATTGAGAGGCTTAAGGACTCCACGATAATGAGGAACCCGATGATCAGATGGAACAGTATCGAGCCAAGAGAGTATCAGATTAGGATAGCGGAGGCGGCCTTAGACAAGAACACCTTAGTGGTTCTTCCAACCGCCTTGGGGAAGACGATGATAGCGATCTACCTCACCGCCCACTACCTATACAATTATCCGGATAGGAAGGTGTTGGTCATGGCGCCGACTAAACCATTAACTCACCAGCATAGGGATAGCTTCCTCAAGTTCCTTAGGGTTAAGCCGGATGAGGTTAAGGTCTTAACTGGTGAGGTTAAGCCCGAGTATAGGCTATATTGGTGGGATAGCGACTCGATCAAGCTTTACTTCGCTACACCCCAAGTGGTTAGAAACGACCTCGACCTAGGTCTAAACTTGAGGAACTTCAGCCTCCTAGTATTCGATGAGGCTCATAGGGCTAGGAAGAACTACGCATACACGCTGGTCGCGGAGGCATATCTTAGGCAGTCCCCATGCCCCGTAATCCTAGGGTTGACTGCGTCGCCGGGGGCTGATGAGAGGAAGGTGAGGGAGATAGCTGAGAAGCTGTCGATAGAGCATGTGGAGTATAGATCCGAGTTCGACGACGACGTTAGGCCATACATCCACGAGATAGAGACTAGCTACCGGGTTGTGGATCCGCCCAAGAGCTATGGAGAATATGTTAAGGTCTTGAGGGAGATGCTTAACGAGCAGCTCGCCAAGCTCATGAGAACAGGTCTCATCAAGAAAGACCCCGAATACGTGTTCAGGAGGGATCTACTGGAGCTCGGCGACATGCTGAGGTTTGAGGTCGAGACCACGATGCTGGACGAGGAGAGGGGTAGGATGTGGGACCTCGTCATGGCCCAGAGCATCGCCCTAATACTATACCACGCAATAGACCTACTATTATCTCAGGGCCAATACGCCTTCAAATCATTTCTAGAGAAGATTGTTGAGGAGAGGCGTAAGCAGAGCCATAGGAGGCTGGCGAAAGACCCGAGGTTTAGGGAGCTGTTGGAGAGGATCAAGCATGAGGAGCTTGAGGAGCATCCAAAGATACCCAAGCTACTAGAGGTTATCGAGGATCAACTGGATAGGGATCCGGAGGGCAGGATACTCGTCTTCACCCAATACAGGTCCTCGGCCAAGCATATAGCAGACGTCCTCAAGTCCAACGGCTATAGGGCCGAGATATTCGTAGGGCATGGGAGGAGGGGTAGGAGGAGAGGGGATAAGGCTCCGACTATGACCCAGAAGCAGCAGCTCGAGACCCTACAGAGGTTCAGGGATGGAGACCTACAGATCTTGGTCGCGACGAGCATAGGAGAGGAGGGCTTAGACATTCCACAGTGCGACCTAGTGGTATTTTATGAGCCGGTTCCATCCGAGGTCAGGCTTATCCAGAGGAGGGGTAGGACTGGTAGGGCTAGGGCGGGTAGGTGCGTCATCCTAGCGGCCGACAAGACCCTAGACATGGCGTATCTGGTGGGAGCGGCTAAGAGGGCTAAGAGGATGAGGAAGGTGATGGAGAAGATTTCATCCTCTCTAAGGCCCGTGAAGCGTAGGATATTCCCGGAGCCTAAGCCCCTAGGCGAAGAGTATCTGAAGGAGGCGGATCGAGCCTACGAGGA
>NJEK01000054.1 GCA_002255105.1 Candidatus Wolframiiraptor sp. EX4484-121 | reverse complement strand
AGATGTATCCGATAAACGTGATGCAGAGGCTGAAGAGCGTTCCGGAGGTCTGCTCGATTCTGGCGGCGACCGCGAACCCGCTGCAGGTGATAGTTGCTGAGACGGATCAGGGTAGGGCGGTCGTGGGGGTGGTCGATGGATTCAAGCCGAAGGGAATTGAAGGAGATGAGGACATCAGGAAGAGGAGGGAATTCCTGAGGAAGATAGGGTATAAGTTTGGATAAACGGCGGAATCGGGAAAGCCGGCGGCTCCAAGCCCCATAAAACTATGGCCATAGGTAACCCCACATCTAAACCGAGTGGATTCGAGTTGCTCAGATATAGACTTAATAGGTATGGGGGATGGATGGTTTACGGTGATGAGTGCGGGTATTTCTGAGCCGTGATGAGTGATACCCGAGCTGACTTAGGCTAAAGGATAAAAGGAGGCTATGCTCCTAATGATATAATGGGGCTCTTCTCGAGAAAATTGGCGTCGGCGGCTCCCGCATTAGGCTATGAAGATGTCTTATTGAAGCCTGGCTTCTCCGACGTTGTTCCAAAGGACGATGTAGACCTATCCACGAGGATCTCGAGAAACGTCAGGCTCGGGATTCCCGTCGTGAGTTCCCCGATGGATACGGTTACCGAGTCGGAGATGGCCGCGGCCTTGGCCGAGCTTGGGGGGATCGGTATAATCCATAGGAATATGAGCGTTGAGAGGCAGGTCGAGGAGGTTAAAGCGGTCAAGGAGAGAGGTTTGATCGTCGGAGCCGCCGTCGGCGTATTCGATGAGAGGAGGGCTAAGGCGTTGATCGACGCTGGAGTAGATCTGATAGTGATCGACGTCGCCCACGGCCACAGTAGAAATGTTCTGGAGAGCTTGAAGATCTATAAGAGGATCGGAGATGTAGACGTGGTGGCTGGAAACATAGTGACGGCCGAGGCTGCCGAAGACCTGATAGCCGCCGAAGCCGATGGGCTCAGAGTTGGGATGGGATCTGGATCGATATGCATAACTAGGGAGGTGAGCGGGGTCGGCGTTCCACAGCTCTCGGCGGTCGCGTGGGTCTCGGATGTCGCGTCGAAATATGGGGTTCCCGTGATCGCGGACGGCGGCGTGAAGAGGATCGGAGACATCGTTAAGGCGATAGCGGCTGGAGCTGACTGCGTCATGCTTGGAAGCATGCTCGCCGGAACCGATGAAGCTCCAGGCGAGCTTATCGAGAGGGATGGATTCAGGTTTAAGAGGTATAGGGGGATGGGATCTAGGGAAGTTATCTACAGGCTTGATAGATATTCGAAGCTCGTCCCCGAGGGTGTCTCAAGCCTAATACCGTATAAGGGATCTGTGAGGGAGATCTTGAAGAATATAATCGGTGGATTGAAGAGCGGTTTCGGATACATAGGCGCTAGAAACGTCGATGAGGTGAAGATCAAGGGCGAATTCATCCTAGCAACCAGGAGCGAGCGATGGGAGATGAGGTCGAGGAACATATTGGTTGAGAAGTCCTCGCTTGAGGGTCTGATGATAGGATAGCTTAACGATCGACCGATTCAAGCTTTATGGGTCTCTCGGCTCCGGACCTAAACTCATAGACCTCAAGCTCCTTAAGGGTTTCCTCGACAACATCGTCCAAGCCGTAGTCCATCCAGATCCTCTGAACCTCCTCAACCTTCACATCAGTCTTGGGATGATATTTTCCCAAGATCTCACATGGTTCAGGATAATCTATTACCGAGATGTCGTAGGTCCCAATCCTCTTCGCCAACTCAGTGGTCTCCTGCTTATCAAACCCTATCAGAGGCCTATAGATCGGCCTCCTCGTGAAAGTTGAGACGGCGAACATGTTTTGGAGGGTTTGGGATGCTACTTGGCCTAGATTATCCCCGCTCACGATCCCGAGATAATGATATTTTCCGGAGATTATGTCGGCTAGCTTGAACATGTAGGCCCTGTATGCGATCAGCCTGAACTTCTCCGGAATCTCCTCGCACCTCTCCCAGAAGATCCTGAACGGTAGGAGATAGAGCTTCATCCTAAAACAGTATTGGACGAGCTTCCCGACGATCTTGGGGATCTTAGAGTTCATGACTTCCTCGATCGATGGGAGATTATAGATGTGTAATGAGTCGACGATGCATCCCCTCCTCATCATAAACCACGCCGCGACGGGCGAATCTATCCCGCCGGAGATTAGGGCCAAGACCCTTCCGGACGCACCTATCGGCAGACCTCCCGGCCCTTGGATCTTCTCATGGGATGCGTAGATCCCGTCCTCGGTTATCTCGATGATTATCGTCTTCTCCGGATTCTTTAGATCGACCTTTAATCCAAGTCTCGATGAGATTCTCTCTCCCAGGATCTTGGAGAACTCCATCGATGTCATGGGGAAGCTCTTATCGCTCCTCCTAGTATCGAGCTTGAAGCTCTTAGGGTTTAACGCCTCTAGGATCTTCGCAAGCTTCTCCTCAAGCTCGTCGAGGCTCTTGGCCTTGACCGCGGGGGCGTACCAAACCACCCCAAAGACCCTCCCAAGATCTTCCAATAGTCGATCAAGATCCACATCCTCCTTCAAATCTATCACGAATCTTCCCTGGAGCCTCTTAACGTCGACGCCGGTCATCTTCCTCAGATTTCTCAGCAATAGTCTCTCGAAGTATCCTCTCCTGCCGCGCTTCAGGGTTACTTCGCCGTAATGTATGACTACTGCGTCGTATCGGGGCTTTAGAGGCATCCATGAAGATGGTTTGCGGCGGGGTTATTAGGTTTTATGAGGAGATTGTTCGAGAATTATCGATGAGGCTTCATCGATTTTCAGGATACGCTTAACCCTCCCCATCAGACAATATGGTCTTATGGATTCCACCTCCACCTCCACGAATCTTCCAAACAATCTCCGTCCATCCTCCCTTAAGACGATCGGCTTATAGCTCAGGTTCCTCGCGATGGCCTCACCCCTCTCCCCAACCTCATCAACCAAGGCCACACCACTCCATCCAATCCACCTCTCTCCAGATCTTAATGCAACCTCTCTAGCGACCTCGCTCATCAACCTACTCCTCTTCTTAACTAATTTCGGGTCAAGGGGTTTCAGCCTCTCCGCCGGGGTCCTAGGTCTTGGGAAGAATCTTGAGAGGTTTATCATGTCGGACTATCTCCTTGAAGACCTCAACCGTATAACCCCTACCCATATCCCTCAAAACCCTATTCGATCCAGATTGGACTGGGAGGTGGAGGAACTTGAAGATCTTGGGTCTCAGATATGCCTCTGCGAGTTCATCCAATATCGGCTTGAGATAGATTGGATTCATCATCCCAACCCTAACTAGAAATAGCCCACCTACATTTGAGACGGATTCGATGAGCTTTGGTAGGAGGCTCCTACCAGATTCTATTCCATAGCTCCCCATGTCCTGGCTCGTGAGCCAGACCTCCTTAACCCCTTCATGGATGGAGTCTTTGATTTCTTCGAGGATCATGCTCAGCGGATAGCTCATATAGCTCCCCCTAGTCCTCGCTACTATGCAGAAGCTACACCTCCTCCACCAGCATCCCTCGGAGACAGGGATTATCGCTATGATCGGATTTCTCCTAACCCTTGGACGCCTAAGCTTGATGACGGCATCTTCCGATAGGATGCTACGCCCAGACTCGATCGCCTCAGCTATTCTGGTGACGGCCCTTGGATGAACCAATATGGCTTGAGGCGCAATCCTCCTAATCTTCTCGGGCTCACCTGGCACCATGCAGCCCGCAACGACGAGCTTCTTCCCAAATCGCTTCAAGGAACTTATCCTATAGAGCATTCTATCGCTTGTCGGCTTCTTAACGACACATGTGAAGATTACTATGATGTCCGCGTCTTCCGGCCTCTGGGTAAGGATATATCCGGCCTGCTTAAGGACTCCCAACGCTATCTCCGAGTCCGCCATATTCGCCGCACATCCGTATGCCTCCGAATAGACCTTCAATCCAAGAACAGGATATCGATTTGGAGGATTAAAACATCATCTCAAGAAAACACTATTTTCTCTGTAGGGCTATGAGCTTCTCAGCCTCCTTAACCCCCTTCCCCAAGATGTCCGCGAGCTCGGCCAAACCCCTCTCCCATCCAAGATCTTCTATAAACTTCTTTGCGACCTGCCTCACAACCTCATGCCTCTCCCAGGGATAGATTATCCAGGCGTCCGTTACCTCGATGTAGTAATCCGGCTTAAACCTGCACCAAGGCTTCATGTGAAGCGTCGCAGTCCTAACCTCTAGAGGATTCTTTGGAAGGATCTCGAGTTCGACGACTCCCTTGAGGGTTCCGCCGTCATCCGCCACGTCGTCCACGACCAAGACCCTCTTACCCGATAGATCCTTGATGGCTAGGGGGCTGTAGATCTTCAGCTCCCCCTTCCTACCAACATCCACGTAGCTACTACATCCGATCGGATAGATCCTGTAGAGGCCTAGAACGTCCGAGAGGAGATGGGCGACAGTAACCCCGCCTCTGAGGATCCCGACTAGGATGTCTGGGGTGTAGGATGAGGCGAGGATCTTCTCGGCCAAGGCTTCAACGAGCTCCTCAAGCTTCTTCCAAGATATTTTTAGATACTTGGAACCGCCTACCTCTAAGATCTCCATACAAGAACCTCGGAGAGCCATTATAAAATTTTTTCCAGACCTCTCTCATTCTGGAAAATGGTTTCTTACACTCTCATATTCGTGGAGAAAAAACTAAAATTATTCTCAATTATGAAATACAGTCTTGGATTTATGAACGTCTCCGGTCGCAAGTTTTTAGAGGATGTTTTGAGGCAATTTGACGAGGTAGCGGAGATCCTGGAGTTAGACGATAGTATAAGGGAGTTTTTGAGAGCTCCCAAGCGAACGGTGATACTCTCGATACCTGTTAGGATGGATGACGGGTCGGTTAAGGTCTTCACCGGATACAGGGTTCAGCACAACAACGCTAGAGGCCCGTTTAAGGGCGGGATAAGATATCATCCGAACGTCGACCTCGACGAGGTCACGGCCTTGGCCATCCTGATGACCTGGAAGACGGCGGTGGTGGATATACCGTTTGGAGGCGCTAAGGGCGGGGTTAGATGCGATCCAAAGAAGATGTCTAGATCCGAGCTTGAGAGGCTTACGAGGAGATATACGGCCGCGCTCTTCGACATCATAGGCCCGCATATAGACATACCGGCTCCGGACGTCTACACCAACGAGCAGACCATGGCCTGGATAATGGACACCTATAGCCAGCTTAAGGGTGAGCCCACTCCCGAGGTTGTGACCGGTAAGCCCATATCGGTTGGTGGGAGCGAGTGTAGGAAGGAGGCCACGGCCTACGGGGTCTCCGTATGCGTTAGGGAGGCGGCTAAGGAGTATGGCTTGGAGTTTAAGGGAGCTTCGGTCGCGATCCAAGGCTATGGAAATGTAGGCTTCAACGCCGCCAAGATCCTGAATGATTGGGGGGCTAAGATAGTCGCCGTGAGCGACTCGAAGGGCGGGATAATCAATAGGGATGGATTAGATCCGCTTAAGGTGATGGAGCACAAGAAGAGGACTGGAAGCGTGATAAACTATGAGGGCGCGGAGAACATAACGAATGAGGAGCTGCTCACACTTGACGTGGACTTCCTCATACCCGCCGCGGTCGAGAGGCAGATAACCGCGGGCAACGCCGACGATATTAGGGCGAAGGTGATAGTTGAGGGCGCGAACGGCCCAACCACCCCTGAGGCGGATAGGATGCTGCATGAGAAGGGGGTGAAGGTTATTCCAGACATCTTGGCTAACGCCGGAGGGGTAACCGTCAGCTACTTCGAGTGGGTTCAGAACATCCAGAAGTTCAGGTGGGAGAGGGATGAGGTCTTAATGAGGCTAGATAAGAGGATGGTCAAATCCTTCAAAGACGTCCTAGAATGCTCTAAGAGGTATGAGACGAATATGAGGGTGGGAGCGCTCCTCCTAGCGGTTAGGAGGGTCGCCGAGGCGGTCGAATCCCTCGGAATATGGCCTTAAAGCTTAGAGCCCCTCTCTTCCTGAAGAGGTCTAGATGAGGTTTCCGACGGGGCTCGTGGAGCTTGACGAGGGGTTGGGCGGAGGACTTCCGACGGGATCGATAGCCCTAATCTATGGGGAGGAGAAGTCGGGTAAGACGAGCCTGGCCCTGAAGCTCTGCGCCCTGGCCGCTCGAAGGGGGCGCGCGGCGTATATCGATTGCTCTAATAGGGTTCACCCGCTCAGGCTCGCTCAGATCCTTAGATGGAATAGGGTCGATAGGTCTAGGCTCCTGATATTGCCGATCGAGAGCTTCCTCCAGCAGGAGGAGGTGGTGCTGAGGCTCTACGATTATCCCCCACCAGCTCCGCTGATAGTCTTGGACGACTTCACCTTCCGGCATAGGCTCGAGATCAGGGGGGATGTCAGGCGGGATACGCCGATCTATGAGAGGCTCGCGTTCCAGCTCGCGGCCCTGAAGGAGGCGGCCATGAAGAGAGATATAGCGATAGTGGTTATAGGGCAGGTTCACACCCTACCTGATACTGGCGAGACGAGGGCCGTGGCCCACAGAATACTCACCTACTGGTCAGATTACGTCTTGAGGGTTGTGAGGGGTTTTGGGGAGAGGTGTGGGAAAATTTGGATTGAGAAGCCTGAGAGGAAGGGCGTATATAGGTTTAGGATCGTTAAATCAGGTGTTGCGCCATGTTAAGTTGCTCACGGCCCGGTGAACTTCGCCACGAAGGCCGAGTAAAGTCCCAATCCCGCGAAGAGTATTAGGAGGAAGCTGAAGAAGAGCATGTATTTCGTCGTCCTAGGATCTCCAGATCTGGTCGCCGCGTTCGCATACAGCCAGAGCCCCCCAAACCCCATCAAATAATATAGGAAGATTACCATGGTCTCCGCATGGGTTTGCGCGTTGATCGTCCAGATGAAGACCCTTATACCACCCCCTCGGAGGAATATGAGCCCCAAGACATCTCTCGCGGTCATGGAGTAGATCGACCCGCTGACGAAGACCAGGATCGCCAATATCATCACGACGATTATCGCCTTATTCGCGGTCTCCGATCTCATGAAGTCCGCAACCTTCTTACCTATCCTCCTCAGGGACATTCAAGACCTTAACGTAACTAGGGAATTAAAAACCATTTACCCGCCTCTCGCCCTGAATTCGAGCATGACTCCGTTTTCCTCGATGAAGTTCCTCCTGAGGTCGTATAGCTTGGGAATCAGGTTTTCATCGACGGAGAGAACCACTCTATCGAGCGAGACAAACTCTATGGAAGCGTTTGGATCGAGCGACCTAACCCGTTTGATGAGAAGCTCCGCCCCCTCCCTCAGATACTTGACCTTCTCCTTAACCCTCTCAACCTCGACGACCAACCTCCCGCCATCTGAGTAGATCTCGTACTCAAGATCCCCCCTCGGCAGGGCTCTGACCTCCACGAGCGGCTTAATATGGGTTGGATCCCTTCCCGTCGGGGCTCTAATCACCATCCTTAATTCGTAGATCTTTAGGATCTTATCCGCCGCTAGGGTCAGGAAGTTTAGGGTTTTTGTTAGGAGGTCTAGGTCGAGCTTGCTCACAAATCTCTTTAACACCTGAAGCAGGTTATCCGCGTAGATTATCCCGATCACGGTTATTCCAGCGAGCCTAAGTTTTATGAACGATTTGAAGTCCTTGGAATCGATCATATCGTTAAAGATGACGCAATCGGGCTTTATGTGGGTCAGGAACTCCACGGTCTTCTCAATATCCCCCTCGAGTGGGCCATAGCACGTTAAGTTCCCAACCTCTCCTAGCATCTTGCCGTACTCAATTACCTTGACGATTCTTCCTCTTTCTTGAAGGGCGTTCATGAGGATTTTAGCGAGTTCGAGGACTCCCGACTCCGGTGCGCCTATCATGAGAACTCCCGCGGATTTATCCCAGATCCTTTCAATCAAAATGCTTAACGGTTTAATCTCAAATCTAGGCTTAAATGATAATCTCCTGATTATAAGCTCAAGCTTGTCGGAGAACGGAGGTTTGGCGACCGCTATCCTATAATCTCTCAATTGGAGGATCATGGCCCCGGTTTTCAAGATCCTTACACCGCACTCATCGCTCAACCTACACTCGCCTACAATCTCCTCGATTAGTTCATTCGCCTCATCCTCGCTGAGGGGCTTGTCCCCAACCTTAACAAGCTTGACCTCATCTCCATCCACGACCTTCGCCATGGGATAGGATCCCGAGGTAAATTGAAGTAAGATCGTCTCTGGGGTGAGGTACTCTTCAAAACTAAGCCTCTCCCTCCTCGCATACGCTTCAACATATTTCACCGGAATCCCCTCGGCCTCCGCCACCAG
>NJEK01000053.1 GCA_002255105.1 Candidatus Wolframiiraptor sp. EX4484-121 | reverse complement strand
AGTGCGTAGATTCTGAAATAGTATCTATGCTTTGATCCGGGCGGAGGGCATGGCCCATTATAGCCTATCCTCCCAAAGTTATTCATTCCCTGAAGAATCCCGTTCCCAAGCCTCTCAACCTTCTCGACATTCTCTGGGAGGCTTGTGATCTCGGAGGAGATATTGTACGCTATCCAGTGGGTGAAGACTCCCCCCGGCGCATCGGGATCCTCGACTATTAGGACGAAGCTCTTCGTTCCGGCGGGGAAGCCGCTCCAGCTCAGGGGAGGGGATACGTCAACCCCATCACAAGTATATTTCTTAGGTATTGTTTCTCCGCCCTTGAAAGCGGAACTCGTGAGGACGAACCTCACAGGAGACTTGGTTAATGTGGTCTCGACGCGCTCCAGGCCTGTGGGATAGAGTATGAAGAAAACGGCGACCGCGACGATCGCTATCAGGATCGCGATGACCATGAATTCCTTGGCCTTCATTAACCACACCTGCCCATGAGGGATTGGATCGACTTGATAAGCCTTACCATCTCAAAATCCCTTCAAGGCGAGCTCTATAGTTCTCCTAACTCCTGCCGCGGGTGGTTATCTTAGCGTCGTCGGCGGCGACCGAGCTTAGGATTATCTCTGCCCTCGATCCAGCTCCCTCGAGTAAGACCTCTCCCCCAAGATCCATCTCCGACCTCCCCCTAAGATAGACGACGTTATTCATGCTCGTCCTCGAAGACGATCCGATCAATCTCGCGGATGGCTGAGACTGGAATGTCCGAAGCTCTCCAAGCATCACGTAATTGCTCACAAACACGCCTCCATCCTCGACCAAGATCCCGGTCCTAGACCTAACATCGAATTCAGGCCCCCACCTATGAACCATGGTGTAGGTTAGCTTAGCACCCTTTCTAACATAGATCTCCGTGACTCCGAGATGCAATCCCCTCGTCACCCTTGGATGTATCGTGCATCCCGTTAAGATGTGGGCCTCGGATCCGGGTTCAGCTATTATGAGGTTGTGGACGGGCTGGATTATTCCCTGGGTGAATAGGAGGAAGCATGCTTGGATCGGTATCAAGATCTTCCTACCCTCAAGGATCCTCATGAAGTATCCTCCCCTAGCATTTAATGCCGCGAAAGCTGTATACTTGTCCTCGCACGGATCCCTGAGCCTCCAGAAGAGGCCACGAACCCAATTGTATCTTCTTAACGCCTCGTCGATCGTCATGAGCTCCAAATCATCCTTAAACTGTCTTTGAACGGATTTGTAAACCGTCGAGTAGTCGACGTGGAGGAAGGTGCTGAGATATCTTCTCTTATCGAGATCCACCCCGACCTCCATCCCCCTCCTACTCACATCCCTATCTATCTCCGCGAACTCCTCGGCCTCTCCAAACCCATAGCTCGATAGGTCTAGGTCCGCGCCGTACTTCGCGGGCTTCTCTAGAGCCTTTCTGACATCTTCATCTCGTAGCATCTCCTACACCACCTATAGCCGCTCTCCCTAATCCTACTCAAGATCTTCTCAGGGTCTCCATCGCAGACTATGACGCCGTTTATCATGACGTGGGCCTTAACGGGCTTGACATAGTTCAAGATATATCCATGATGGGTTATTATCAGCCCGGATCTATCCTCGAAGTTCTCGGCCAGCTCCCTCCCAATTAGCTGGAGATTATCCAAGTCCACTCCAGAATCAGGCTCATCCAAGATCATGAGCCTAGGCTTCATCGCCAGGACCAAGGCTATCTCAGACCTCTTGATCTCCCCTCCGGAGAATCCGACGTTGAGATACCTGTTTAGGAGGCTTGAGTCTATGTTTAATCTATCCATCAACCCTGAGATCTCCACACGATTCAGCTTAGACTTTGAGATCATCTTGATCAAGTCCTTCAGCCTAACCCCATAGATCTTCGGGGGATTTTGGAAGACGACCCCGATCCCCATCCTAACCCTCTCATCCATCGGCTTATCCGTTATATCGACTCCATCGAAGATTATCCTTCCCGAGAGAACCCTGTAGCCCGGATAACCGAGTATGCTCATGGCGAGGGAGGTCTTCCCAGACCCATTCGGGCCGAAGAGGACGTGGACCTCTCCATCCCCTATCTCCAGATCCACCCCTCGGAGGACGAGCCTACCATTGATCGAGACATGTAGATTCTCCAGCTTGAGCAAGCCATGAATGGTTCATGGCCCCAATTATTTTAGGGTTAGGTCTTAAAGAGGAGCCAACCCCTCCCGATATCTATCAAGACGTATCTACCCTTAAGCCTCGATCCAAAAGCGTAGAAGACGATCTTCTTCTCATCCCTCTTCAAGAGCTTGAACTCGCCCTTGTCCCAGATCTTAACCAATCCGGCCCCATAGCCCTCCTCGATAACTCCCTCGAAGTCCGCGTAGGATAGGTGGTGGTCTGGCTGAGGTATCCCAAGCCTCTTAACACCCCTAACGGTCGGAGGCTCCTTCCTAAACGCCCAAGACTTCAGAACACCATCCAGCTCCAGTCTAAGATCGTAGTGTAGGCCGGCCCTCCTAGCATGATGTTCGTGGATCACGAAGATAGGCATCCTCAAACACCTTCAGCTTCCTCAGCCTCCCTCCTCTCAGCAAGTTCGAAGGCCTTAAGTATGTCGTGCTTCGAGATTATTCCGAGAATTTTCCTTGGATCGCGTCTATCGACCACGGGCAACCTCCCAACATCCTTAACATACATCTTGTCTAGGGCTTGATGGACGGTCTCATCCGGATAGGTCACCACGAGCCTCCTCGAAGCTATATCCCTGATCTTAAGCTTCTCCCTCTTCTCCGGAGGAACCTTCTGGACATCGCTGATAGTCACTATTCCGACGAGCTTTCCATCCTCGACCACCGGGTAGCCCGTGTGATGATATTCCTCGAAGAGGGTTTCAAGGGCTGGGACGGGCATCTCGGGTGAGAGGGTGACCACGTTTCTATTCATCACCTCCTCAACCTTGATCGAGTCCAGGATGAATGATCTACTCATCCTAAGCCTAATCCCCCTCCTCTCAAGCTTTATCGTGTAGATCGAGGATCCCCTGAGGATGAGCCATGCTATGAAGAAGCTCGTGGCCGAGGATGCCATTATCGGCGGAATGAGGGTGAACGTCCCGGACATCTCAGGTATCATTATTATGACGTTTATGGGTGCTTGAGCGGCTCCGGCAAATAGAGCGGCCATCCCAGCCAAGGCGTAGGTTGCGGGCTGGGTTACTATCGACGGAAACATGGTGTGGAATAGAATCCCCAGCGCTCCCCCAAACATCGACCCTATGTAGAGGCTTGGGGCGAAGATCCCGCCGCTACCCCCAGATCCTATCGTGAAAGATGTTGCCAATATCTTCAAGAATCCTAGGAGTATGAGGAGGGTTAAGGTGAGCTTCCCGGCCAACACCAGATCTATTCCCTCATATCCAACCCCCATGATCCCATAGCGGGCGTAGAATACGCCTATCAGCCCCACAATCAATCCACCTATGGCCGGCTTCAGCTGAGGAGATGCATTAAGCTTCTCGAAGAAGTTCTCGACGGCGTAGAAGACCTTAACCCAAAGGATCGAGAGTATCCCAAACACGACTCCGAGGAGGAGATAGAGCGGGAGCTCCTGAGGCGTCCACGTGGTCACCCCCTCGGGGTTAAAGGCTGGTTTACGCCCTAGAAATACGGAGGCAACGGTCGCGCCTATAACCGAGGAGAGGATCACGGGCATAGCGTTGAATAATCCAATACCCCTGTACAGGATCTCCAGCCCGAAGAGGGCTCCGCCGAGAGGGGCGTTGAAGGTTCCGGCTATACCCGCCGCCAACCCGCAGACGACCAAGAGCTTCATGTCCCGCGGACCGAGCTTAAACAATTGACCCATGATCGATCCAAGCGTTGCCCCTATCTGAGCTATAGGCCCCTCCCTTCCAGCACTCCCCCCAGAGCCTATGGTTATCGAGGAGACTATCACCTTAAGAAATGCGACCCGCTTCCTAATCCTACCACCCCTAAGGGTAGCGGCCTCCAAGACCTCCGGGACCCCATGGCCCTTAGTCTCCGGGGCAAGCCTCGTGATTATAGGCCCTATTATCAGGCCTCCTAGGGCTGGCAGCAGGATCACCCCGAGATTAGTCCCGCCGAAATTGAGTGAGATGTGGGGGAGGATCACGTCGAAGAAGAGCATGTGGTTTACGGAGATCATGAGCCTAAAGAGGACGGCCCCCAACCCCCCGAGAACCCCGACCACGCACCCCAACACGTCTAGGAGAATCCACCTCCTAGCATAGCTCGGAAGCCTAGGCTTCACCGGAATCTTCAGGATCTCCACTCCACCCTCACCCCCCATAGCTTTCCTTGAGACCTGGCTTCAAGGTTGGAGAATCGCCTCCACGATATAGGCCAAAATATGATTAGATATACTTAACGGGGTCATCCTCAAATTCATGCTCAAATAGCAACATCGAGGAGGTTGCGAGATCCCTGGAGTAAGGGGTCTACCGAGCATGTTGGCCAAGGTTATGGAATTAAATCCAAGCTAATCGAATATGTTTCGGGATGGCGGGGCTTAGAGAGTTTCTCTCCAAGCTCGACATGCTCGGAATCCTGGCGAGGATCGATAGGAGGGTCTCGACGAGATTCGAGATCCCAGCCCTTATCAAGAAGCTCGACCCAAGACCTGTGATCTTCACGAACATCGATGGACATGAAGGCTTTAGGTTGGCGGCGAACATGACGGCCGATAGAGGGCTCGTCGCGAAGAGCTTGAATATTGGTGAGGGAGAACTGCTCGATAAACTGATCCACGCTATCGAGAATCCAAGTAAGGGCGAGATCGTGAAGAATGCCCCATGCCAAGAGATAATCATACATGATCCGGATCTGAGGAGGCTTCCATTCCTAATCTTCGGCGAGAAGGATGGCGGACCATACCTAACCGCGGGGATAGTCATAGCCTATGACCCCGAATATGGATTTAACGCGAGCTATCATAGGTTGATGCTGATCGGGAGGAATAGGCTCGTCGCCAGAATCCTTCCAAGACATCTGAACAAGTATATCGAGAGGGGGAATAGGGATGTGGCGATAACGATCGGAAACCATCCGGCATTCATGCTCGCCTCGGCAGTCTCATGGAAGCTAGGGGTGAGCGAACTAGACATAGCCAACGCCCTAAAGCCCATGAAATACACCTGGACGGTGACAAACAATCTACTCGTCCCAGCCGAATGTGAGGTGGTCTTGGAGGGTAGGGTGACGGATGAGTGGGCTGATGAGGGGCCATTCATAGATGTGACCGGAACCTACGACATAGTGAGAAAGCAGAGGGTCATAGAGATAAATTGTATAACCATGAGGAGGGATCCAATCTTCCAGCAGATCCTACCCGGAGGCTCGGAGCATAGATTCTTGATGGGAACTCCGAGGGAGGCCACGATCTTCAAGGAGGTCTCGAAGGTCTGTAACGTCCTGGATGTAAGGCTGACAGGTGGCGGATGTAATTGGCTACATTGCGCGATAAGGATTAGGAAGAGGGATGAGGGGGATGGGAGGAGGGCCATCGAGGCGGCATTCAGGGCTCATAAGAGCTTGAAGCACGTGGTAGTCGTTGATGAGGATATAGACATCTCGAATCCAAGCGAGGTTGAGTGGGCTTTAGCCACGAGAACCCAGTTCGACAAAGACCTCATCCTAAAGCCAGGCGAGCTCGGATCATCCTTAGATCCGTCGGCAGATCAGGTTACGAGGAGAACTTGTAAGGCTGGAGTGGATGCAACGATACCTCTCGACAGAGATAGGGGGAAGTTTATGAGGGCGAAGATACCTGGTGAGGATAGTTTATGAGGGCGAAGATACCTGGTGAGGATGAGCTCAGGCTTGAAGACTACATCCAATAGAGGAGTGGAGAGATGTATCTGACCAAGGAAGAAGAGAGGATGTTGGGGGGAGAGTATGGATACGCCGTGCAGAAGTCGTGGGGGGAGAGTATGGATACGCCGTGCAGAAGTCGATGGAGATCCTCGTAGCCCTCGGAGAGATCTACGACGCCGAGAGAATGATAGAGATCAAGAGCGCCCAGATCTCGGGCGTCTCCTACAAGAGCTTGGGAGAAGAGGGGTTGGAGTTCATAGAGAAACTCGCCGAGGATGGGAGGGTCAAGGTCCCAACAACCCTAAACCCATGTGGGATAGACTTGGAGAGGTGGAGGGAGCTCGGTTTCCCGGAGCAGTTCGCCGAGAAGCAGTTAAAGGTTATCGAAGCGTATCTAAGGCTTGGGATAAGGCAGATCCTAACCTGCACACCCTACTTGGCCGGAAATAGGCCGAGATATGGAGATCACATAGCTTGGGGTGAGAGCTCCGCGATAATCTACGCGAACTCCGTTCTCGGGGCGAGGACGAATAGGGAGGGCGGGCCCAGCGCCTTGGCGGCCGCGATAGCTGGTAGAACTCCATTCCATGGACTACACCTAGACGAGAATAGGCTTCCGGAGATCGAGGTGGTGATCCCAAAACCCTTGAGCGGATATGAGTATGCGGCGCTCGGGTTCTTGGTCGGGAGATTGGCTGGAGACAAGATACCATTATTCAGGGGGGTGAAGCT
>NJEK01000052.1 GCA_002255105.1 Candidatus Wolframiiraptor sp. EX4484-121 | reverse complement strand
ACTTTGACGGCTCTCTCCGTTGGATTCATTTTCTCGACATGGCTTATCAGCCTACTGAGTCTAACCGAGAACTCGAAGTCTCTCGGAACCCTCCTACGCCAAGATCTCACCAAGTCCATTGGAGGGATCTTATAGAAGGTCGAGTTGACCTCAACGAATCTGAAGGCCGTGGAATAGGCTTTTAACGGATCCATGTTTGGGATTATGAAGTATTGCCAGCCCCCGCATCCTATTACGATCTCCCCCACATCCCCTGAAACATACAAGAGGAATATTTGAGTTAAAGCTTGGGCGCCGTTTTGATGCTCAACTTAAATCCGGCCTCGGCCATGGATCGACGGGCTTGGCCAAGATCCTCCTAGGTACCAGTGGATGGAGTTACGACGATTGGGTCGGGATCTTCTACAGGAGCTCTAATGAGAGCAAGCTTCATAGATATTCGAGGATATTTGAGACGGTTGAGATAGACTCCACGTTCTACTCGTATCCCGATCCTAGAATCATCCTCTCGATGGAGAAGGTCGTTCCTGAGAACTTCATATTCTCGGCCAAGATTCCGAGGCTGATAACCCATAGGAAAAAGCTCGATCTGTCGGAGGGCATCGAAAGAGATCTCAGCAGATTCCTCGAGATCCTCAAACCGTTAAGCCGCTCCGGAAAGCTCGGAGCCCTCTTGATCCAGCTCCCTCCAAGCTTCACTTATGAGAAGCATAGAGATCTTTTGAGAGAATTCTTCAAGATCCTCCCAGATGATTACAGGTTTGCAGTGGAGTTCAGGGATCCATCATGGCTCAGGGAGGATTCCCTCAGTCTCTTATCGAGATATGATGTCGCATACACGATAGTGGACGAGCCGCTGCTCCCACCCGAGCTACACGTAACAACTAATTTCTCATATGTTAGATGGCATGGGAAGGGAGGGAGGCCATGGTATAACTATCATTATACTAGGGAGGAGCTTGAGCCCTGGAAGGATAGGTTGGAGGAGTTGAGCGATAGAGTCGATGTGGTTTATGGATACTTTAACAACCACTTCCATGGATATGCCGTCCATAACTGCCTCCAAGTCCTTGAGATCCTTGGAATAATAACTCCCATGCAGAGGGAGGTTTTGGAGGAGGTTGAGATGAATCTGGCTAGACCGGCTAAACCCGTTGAATCCCTATCGATCTACATGTCTCCCGAAAAGCTTCCAAACGATGTAAGAGGTCTTTTAAAGATGTTGGTGAGCGAGTCAAGGCTTAGGAGGGCTGAAAAGATGGATAAGGGTCTGATTAAGATTTTAGAAAGGTCTGAGAACTATCTGAGCGCGGAGGTCAAGGAGTACGGCGTGATCATGGATCTCGATAGGAGGTTGATCTTACATGACTGCGCGGACTGGGAGCGGGTTAGATTGGAGTTTAAGCTATGTAAGCATATAGCCGCCCTCCTATTGAACCTAGATGAAGACTACGCCAGAAACATTTTGAGGGATATTATCGTGAATAGGGGTTTATGGAGTTTTGGGAGACTTGAGAGCCCTAACGAGGCATAATCCGATTCAGATGACGAGATTAGATTATACATGAGGCTAAGCCGACGCTGTATAGGCACTCGGAGCATGATGGGGAGTTTCCGTAGCAGTCGAGCAGGTTGTCCTTCACGAACCAGCATTCGAGTTCTGAGTATGGGCAGTCTCCACACCATGGAGAGTTAAGGGTTAGATTCTTCCTCATTTCCCTCAATCTCTTAAATCCCTCATTCGATAGGACCTTTGACAGACTCTCAGACCTAACGTCTCCGATCAGATATTCATGAACTAGCTTGTTATGGGAGTTGACGTATTCGGGATGAGTGTAGGCCAGCTCCATGCACGGCGTGACCCTCCCATCACTTCTAACAAAGATCGAATGCTTCTCCTCATATGGACATGTTCTATCGGCGGCGTCTGAGAATATCTTGGGAACCCTAAGCTCCACTCCGCAACTCTTGGCGACTTCACACATATGCTCAAACACTTCTCTAACTCTCAGCGCCAAGCTTATCTTATGCTGCTCTTCGCAGAGGGCCGTTAGGTTCGCGGTATAACCGTGCGATGTCAAGTCTTTTACAATCTCAAAGTATTTCCGGAGTTCATGAGTCGTTCTCGGTCCAGCATAAGACAGGAGTAGGGCTTGAAGTGAGGCTTTATCGCGGATCTCGCACAGTTCCCTTAATCGATCCTCTCCGAGCAAGGATAACACTTCCTCGCTCACGCATGTGTAGCAAGCATACTCATAGATCTGCTTCGAATATGGAACCACGTGGCTTACCTGGACGTAATCCACCCCCATATCAGCGGCATATTCCACCACTTTCGGAAGCTCTCCGATTCCATGCTTTAAGATCACGCACTCAACCCCTATCTCAAGCTCCGGCAGAATCCTCCTACCGATCTTGCAGAGATCATTAAGTGATTTTAGCACCCTTGAACTTGATCCAACTCGAATCTTCCTGAGCTGCTGTAGGTTGATCGTGTCTATTGAGACGGCTATGGAGTTTAATCCGCGCTTAATTGCCTTCTCTATAACCGATTCATCGAGGAGCATGCCGTTCGTGCTCAGAAATATCTTTGAATCCCTAAATGATCTCCTCGCATGATATATCATGTCGAGTATTCTAGAATTCATGAATGGTTCTCCAAATCCATATAGATTTATCCTCTCCAATCCCTCAACTTGATCCAATATCCTGAGATATGTGTTGAAATCCATGTCCCTCGGCTCATAGCCCGACCAAAACCTCCTCAGACAATAGATGCAGTTAAGGTTGCATCTGGTGGTGACCTCTATATGCAGGTTTCTAAGATCGAAGTCGTGCCCCATCTTTCGCAAAATAAGTGAGGGGAGGTATGGGATTAAGATTGTCTCGATTAGAGCTCTATCTCAAGCTCCTTCAACTTCTCCGGAGTCGGCCTTCCATCGACCCATCCTCTAAGCTCATAATACTCCTTCTTCATCTCATCGAGCTCGACTACATGCCCCTTCGCAGGCCCTTCAGGCATAGGCTCCTTCAATAGTCTCGGTGGAAGCGTGTCATCCTTCCCATCGAATCCAAGCTTATTGACCAAGACCCTCTCAAGATTGTATATCCTCTCGCCTATCCTCATTATGTCGTCGGCCGTGTAGTCAACTCCCATTACTGCCGAGAGGAAGGCGGCGTAGTCCTCCGCCCCGAGGGCGAAGGTTGTGAAGAGGCAGTTCACGGCGGAGTTCACGACGCATGTGAAGTCTTGGAAGGTCTTGACCCACTTCGCCTTACCCTTCGGCGTTAATGGATCTATCTTCTCGGGAACTCCTAGGATCTCGGGCGAGATCGTGTATCCGGTTACATGGCATCCACCCCTATTCGAGGTTGCATACTCCAATCCTATCCCCTTAGCTCCCCTGGGATCGTATGCGGGCATCTCCAACCCCTTAACGCTCATCGATAGCTCGGGTCTCCCGAAGATCTCCGCAAGCCTCTTGGAGCCTAGGGCCAAGTACTTTCCGAAGCCAACCTTATACGCGGTTCTCCAAATTGCTTCAACTAGGGCGGCGGAGTTCCCAAACCTTAGATCCAATCCCTGTAGGGTCTCCTCCGGGATACATCCCTTCTCGACGAGCTCCATCGCGCATGCTATCGTTGAGCCCATGCTTATCGGATCTATTCCAAGCTCATCGCAGTAGTGGTTCGCCTTAATTACGGCCTCGAGGTCCGAGACCCCCGTGCAGCTTCCGAGGGCCCAGATGTTCTCGTATTCAGGTCCCTCCGTGTAGAGTATCTGGAAGGCTCCCTTCTCAACCCTCGAAACCCTACCGCATCCTATGGGACAGCCCCAGCAAGGTCTCCTCTTAATGAGATATTTCTCGGCGAGCACTTCGCCGCTTATCTTCTCGGCCTCTGGATTCACTCCACTCTGCCAGTTCTTATATGGGAGTATTCCAGCGCCATTAATTATCTTTACGAGGACCGCTGTCCCGAGCTTTGGTAGGGACTCGCTTGTCACGGGGTTTGTCTTGATCTTTTCGAGGAGCTTCTTCCCAACCTCCCTAAGCTTTTCGGGATTCGCCGCCTGAGGCTTCCGGGTCCCTGAAACCACTATCGCCTTGAGCTTCTTGGATCCCATAACCGCTCCAAGCCCACCTCTACCGCCAGCCCTATGCTCATCGTTTATAACCGGTGCAAAATAGACTAGGTTCTCTCCGGCCGGACCTATGCACGCCACGCTCACATTCTTTCCCCCAACCTCCTTCTTCAGGATCCTGCAGGTATCGAAGGTGTTCATCCCCCACACATGGGATGCATCTCTAAGCTCAGCCTCTCCATCGGTTATCGAGAGATAGACTGGAGTGTCTGAAGCGCCTTGGACCACGATCATATCGTATCCAGCGAACTTCAGGAATGGCCCCCACTCGCCGCCAGCGTTTCCGCTGCCGATAGATCCCGTTAGAGGAGCCTTCAAGGCCATAATGTGATATCTTCCGGATGATGGAACCTCTGGGAACCCCGTTGCGGGGCCTGTGGCGAAGATCAGGACGTTTTCCGGGCCGAGTGGATTAAGATCCCTTAAGTCTATTCCCTTCTCCTCATAGCTCTTGGCTATGTCGTAGAGGATCTTCACAGCATACCCCTTTCCACCGATATACTTCCTCGCCACCTCCTCATCTATCGGCTCGGCTGAGATCGTTCTCGTGGTGAGATCAACCCTAAGTATCTTGCCCATATATCCGCCTAACATAGCCGATCAGCTGAGAAATATGCAATCATCATACTTAAGATTTTCCCAGCTCAAACCCCCTGAGTAGCTCTCCCCCGCAAAATCTAATGATATAGTCTGCGGCGAGCTTCCCCGCATCCTTAAGAACTTCAAGCCTTATTCCAGGGACTCCGCAGACCATCAAACACACCCTCTCCGTTCCCAACGTGACCTTACTATACTCGGCGTCTCGATACGGGTAGATGGCCACTAGCCTGCTCGAGTCCGCTATAACTATCTCTCCGCCCCTCAGGATCTTCGGCTTCCTCATGCCTATTCCATGGAATTCCTCGCCCTCTCTAGCGAATCTCATGACCATATCTCCATCTATCTTCTCAGAGTCGAAGGCCGCCAAGGCTATTCCCGACTCAGCGTCGTCGATTACGAGCCTCAAATCCTTGAACCCTTCAATCTCCATGAATTTTATCCGTGTTAAACTTTACTCCGATCTAAGCAAGCAGGTTTAGATTGTTGAGGTTATGTTAATACGTCGTCACGCTCTTGACGCTCGGGATCTTCAGCAACTTGCTCAAGCCGTCGCCGGATAGCGGCTGTTCAAGCACCAAGATGAGCTTGGGTTCGGGGAATAGCTCCGGATCCTCCGCCACGGCTTGCCTTATGCTTATCCCTTCATCGGCTATTATCTTGGCCGCGTTCGCCAAGATGCCGACGGCGCTTGGATCCGCTCTTATCTCGACCACCGAATATCCAAGCTCCTTAGCTATTGGGGCGAGGAACGCGCCAGCGGGCTTAAGTCCCGTGAAGATCTTCTTTAGGGTTGGATCTCCTAAGAGTTGCTGTATCGTCTGTCTCACAACCCTCCTATCCACCCCAGCCGCTCTGGCAAGGGATGAGTCCGCTATCTCGACTGGGCCTACGACAACCTTACCATCCTCGCTTATACCCAGGCCATATTCTAAGCTTCTCCTCATCGAGGAGATCCCATAGGATGCCCCTAGGCCTGGCTCTTCTCCGCCTAATCTTAATTAGATCTCTTGGGGTTGCGATGTAATCGATGGTTAGATCGTGTGGTTCTGATGGAAGTCTATCATAGACTTGGATGTCGTGGACGTTCGTCATTATGGGCGTATCTTCATTAACCTTCCCAAGCTCTCTCAGGATCGCGTATTCGAGCTCCCCATATCCCCCTCCCTTCCCAATCCTAATCCCATCCCTTGAAACGGCCACGGATCCGGTGACTATCAAATCCACCCTCGGAATATCCTTAGGATCTATTATCCTTCCATATCTGAACGCTCCCCGAATCGTTGAGGTCCTCTCAAACATCTCCCTCGGAATCCTTGAGGGATCGAGTATGAGGAAGCCCCTTCTAAGCCTTGGGGTCGGCATTATCAGGATCTTCCCATCCAGCAGACACCTGTATCTAACATATTTTTGGGGAGAGTCCGGGCTTACCTTGACGACCCTCGCATCGATATACTCTTTTAGATTTAGGAGTCTTGACGCCGCCTTCTCAGCTCCGATGAAGTTCGGGATTCTACCGTAGACGGGTCTCGGAAACCTGGCTAAGCCCAGCTCTTCGAGCCTTCTCCAGACCTCGTGTCTAATCTTATCCTTCTCCTCCTTCACGGCGTTCAACTAGGCTAAATCAGGTTCAGCGAGCTTAAGAGCTTATTGAAGCTCGCCTCATCCATCCTAAGCTTATACATCCTCGAAGAATCTACCGGAGGCTTAGATAGTCCGAGCATTTGGAGAATCTTAGTGGAGTGTCGGCCGAAGGT
>NJEK01000051.1 GCA_002255105.1 Candidatus Wolframiiraptor sp. EX4484-121 | reverse complement strand
AGAACGCCTCTACTTATCCCTATGCAAGGCCCGCATCCCGGCGCTCCAATAATGGCCCCCGCCTCGACAAATATCCTGAGCAATCCTTCCTCCAAAGCCCTTCGATACACCTCTTGGGATCCGGGGATTACGATGAGCCTAACGCCCTCCTTAACCCTCCTCCCCTTTAGGATCTGGGCCGCTGCCCGGAGGTCGTCGAGCCTACCGTTTGTGCAGGTTCCTATGAAGCCTTGATCTATCTCGACCCCGCTTAGCTCCGACGCCGGCTTCACGTCATCGACTCTCGGCGGTAGGGCTACCAGAGGCTCGAGCCCCGAGGCGTCTACCTCGTAGGTCTCCGAGAATTCGGCGCCCTCATCGCTCTTTACAGGGTTAAATGGCTCAGCCGCCCGCTCCCTTACATAGCTGATCGTTTTCTCATCGGGCTCTACTATTCCTGCCTTCGCCCCAGCCTCCACGCTCATATTACATATCGTCGCCCTTCCATCTATTCCGAGGCTTTGGATCGCCTCGCCCGCGAAGACGATCGCCTTATAGGTCGCCCCACCCGCCCCGATCATCCCGATTATGTGGAGGATTAGGTCTTTCGCGGAGACTAGTTTGGGAAGTCTCCCCGAGATCTCGAATCTTATGGACTCGGGGACTCTGAGCCAGATCGACCCCATAGCTAGAACCGCGGCCATATCCGTCGCGCCTACCCCGGTCGCGAAAGCTCCTAAAGCCCCGTAGGTCACGGTGTGGGAATCCGCCCCGACGATAAGCTCTCCAGGCTTAACATAACCCCTCTCGAGCATGACGACGTGGCATATCCCTCCCCTACCGACATCGTAGAAGTTCCTTATCCCCTGCTCCCGGGCGAAGCTCCTAACCTTCCTTTGAAGTTCGGCAGCCTTTATCGTCGATGGGGGGACGTCGTGATCGAATATTATCACGATCCTATCCGGATCCCAGACCTTCTCGACCCCAATCTCCCTAAATGAGTCGATAACCCTCGGCCCGGTTAGATCGTGCATCATCGCCCTATCGACCCTCGCCTCTATAATCTGACCCGGCTCAACCTCCTTCTCCCCGGAAGCCCTCGCCAAGATCTTCTCAACTACGTTCAAGGCTTGATCATTTGTCCCGAGCTCCCAAGATATAAATCTACCACCTTGATCAAGGACTTTCGACCAGACTTCGTCGACGAGCCTGGGAAAGCTTCCAGAACAATCGCTTAGATACCATCACCTTCACCCATCCTACCCCCCTTCGAGTTAAGCTTTTGAAGATCCTAACGATTCCCAGTCTCGAGGGGGATTCTCTAGACCTCGCCGCAATACGGCTTCACATTCTGTGAAAAGATGTCGTGAGCAGATTTATGCGATACTATTCTCAATCATCCACCGCCTTCAAGTATTCCCGATTCCTCGCATTAGATAAGATAATAATGCTGCAACTAGTATGGGTAGTGGGAAGAAGAATTGAGCGATAACGGATCCGAATGCATCGAATAAGGTTCCTACAAGGATTGCTGAGGCAAATGATCCTAGGGTTGAGAAGGTGAAGAGGGTTCCTGAGAGTGTTCCGCCGATTTCAGGATAGCTCGCCGTTATCCACGCTACGGTAGTCGGATAAGCCGGCCCTATAATGAATCCTGCACACGCCCATAGCATCATTCTTACATAGATTGGAGAGGGGAGGGTTGCAAGAAACATTAGGAGAGCTGAGCATCCTCCGGCAATAACGAGCACTCTCCAATATCCAAGCCTATCTATGAAGGGCGCCCAAACCAGCCTTCCAACTCCGCATAACGCCCAAAACAATCCTACGGTTAAGCTTGCTCCGGCTATGGACACCCCCTGATCGGTGAGAATCGAAGGAAGCCAGGTCGTTAGTCCTAGCTGGGCCGCGACTATTAGAAAGGGGATTAACATAAGTGGTAGAACCCTCAAAATAATCTTCAAGTCTACGCCTCTACGATCTCGAGGCTTCCCGTCGCGGTTACGGGAGAAACCTCTAGCCAGAATCCATGTAGCAATAAAGAGAACTATTAGGAATGGAGACACTAAGAGATATCCAAACCTCCAAGTTCCATAGGTTAGGATCGCGTAAGCCGCCAGCAGGGGCCCTATCGTCGACCCAATATTCCAGCCTATATGAAGTAGGTTTATCGCCATTCCTCTCTTATCTTGGAACACTTCTGAAACGAAGGCGTTTACGGATGCTTCGAAGAAGCCCGTCCCGGATCCGAAGATGAATAAGGCCACTGCGAGTATCCAGATATGGGGTGAGGAGAATATCGCTAGGGTACCCAATCCCATGAGAATCAAGGAGAATGAGACGAGCCTCATCTTTCCGAAGATATCCGAGAGAACGCCGCCGAGAATCGCTAATACTCCAGCTAAGGACTGTAGGCTCGCCAATACCCCAGCTATAGTCTCATTTAACATGAACTCGGATCGGATCTCGGATAGGGCGGGCCCTATCTCGGTAGCCGACACAGCATAAACTATGAATGATAGAAAACTTAGCAACCATATGATCTTTCTAGAATTCATGGAGAATCTTGTTAAGGGTATGTTGGCTGAAATAAATTCCTTTCGATTGGAGAGGCCAAAAATTTGGAATTCCCAACCTCTTCCGTGAACGTTCTTCGTAGCCGCCGACATCCTGAGAGAAATTCTGGGCCAAAAGCGAAGATTCCAGAAAGTTCGTGAGATATCTACAAATCCGCATAAAAATACGCATATACCCTTAGCTCGCTTGAAAGCCTGAAGCCGATTCTCTTGAAGGAGTGAGTATGCTGAGAAGTAAAAGTAGGGAGTTGGGTGGGGAATGTCGGTAGTAGTTGACATCACCGCCGATTACGGCTTGTGGGCTATGTGAACCCCATGATGGTCTCGGCAGGCGAAGAGTGTTTTAGGAGTTGGCCGGTCTAGCGTACTGCGAGGATCATGTCCGAAGCTAGGGATCTAAAGTTTTTGGATGGAGCCCGGGAGGGGATTTGAACCCCTGTGGAGCGGGTCTCCGCCTGAAGGCTTGGCGTATTTTATCGGATCTTAACCTCTGCAGCCCGCCGCCTAGCCGCTCGGCCACCCGGGCATTCCCTCGGTATTTTCTATGGGATTTTGGGTTTTTGAGTTTTACGTGGTTATTTAAAAGTCGGCTGAGCCGGTTTTCTTTGGGGATCGGGGTGGCTAGGAGCGTCTTAAATCTGCTGAGGAATCGGAGGAGCGTTAGGATTTTTAGGCCCTCGGAGATCTCGGAGGATGTTTTAAGGCTCATCATAGAGGCCGGGGTCAGGGCTCCAACCTACCTACAATCCTACACGATAATTCAGGTCAAGGATGAGGGGAAGAGGGAGGAGCTCGCGAAACTATGTAACGAGAGGATAGTCAGGGGCGCCTCGGCGATCCTCCTGATATGCGCAGACCTATATCGGACGAGGATCATGTTGGATATGTTGGGCCACGAGCATATACTCCGATCGGACAAGCACCCCATCGAATCTATTCTCGCAGTCCTCGACGCAGGCCTCATGGTCGAGAATATGATAATCGCCGCCGAAGCGCTGGGGCTGGGCTCAGTAATCCTAGACTGCCCACTAGTTGAGTGTAAGAGGTTTTCGGAGCTATTCGAGCTACCGAGGGGCGTAACCCCATTAATCCTCCTCTGCATAGGTGAGCGTGGCGAGGTTCCACCGCTTAGACCCAGACTTCCGATAGATCAGGTCCTCCACGTCGATAAGTATGGTGAGGTCTCGGAGGAGGCGCTGAAAGAGTATCTCGAAGAGCTTGAGAGACATATGGAGGTCGAGAACTACGTAAGGAAGTATGCTGGAATGGATGTGAAGTATCTCGACTATCTAAGGCTCAAGACCGAGTTGACGAACGAGTCGAAGAAGGTGAACGACGAGATTCTAAAATTCTTGAAGGAGAACTTGATCAAGACCTAGCCGTAAATCCTTAATTATCCTTATCCCCACCTCTAACGTTAGGGATCGGAGTTGGATGAGGACTTCATGGAGATCTTATCGAGCTACGCTAAGCTAGTTAACCGCGAGCTTGAGAGGTTTATTCCGAGGTGGGTGGATGAACGTGGAATAGAGGAGTTCTTGGGGAAGCCCATGTATAGATATGAGGCGAGATCGATAAATGAGGGAATTCTGAAGCCGTTCTGGGATCTGCTCGATAGGGGTGGGAAGAGGTGGAGGCCGGCCCTCATGCTCATGGCCTATGAAGCCCTTGGAGGAGAGGTCGAGGATATAGCTCCCCTAACCGTGATCCCTGAGGCGATACATAATGGAACCTTGGCCGTCGACGACGTGGAGGATGGGAGCGAGTTTAGGAGGGGTAAGCCGTGCGTCCACAGGATCTATGGGGAGGATATAGCGATAAACATGGGAAACACCATGTATTATCTGCCGATCCTAATCCTCGAAAAACTCGGAATCAATCGGGAGAAGAGGCTCAGGATACTGGAGGAGTATGTTAAGACCATGATCAAGCTGAGCTTCGGGCAGGGGATGGATATAGCATGGCATAAAGGATTGGTTGAGGACGTGGATGAGGAACAATATCTCGAGATGACCCTGCTGAAGACCGGGGCCCTCGCCGGATTCTCGGTTGAGATCGCCGCTATAATGGCGGACGCATCTAAGGAGGTCGAGGAAAACTTGAGGAGATTCGCTGAGTTCGCGGCCGCGGCCTTCCAGATCCAAGACGATATCCTGAACGTGGTTGGGGATGAGGCGAAGTATGGTAAGGAGATCGGCGGAGACATCAAGGAGGGGAAGAGGAGCTTGATGGTGATTCACGCCCTGAGGAACCTGCCTGAACCCGATGCAAGGAGGCTTAAGGAGATCTTGGACATGCGGACCGGGGATAGATCCCTGATCAGGGAGGCGATAGGTCTTCTCAGGAAATCCGGCTCGATAGAGTATGCCAAGGAGGTTTCTAGGAGGCTCGCGGAGGAGGCCATGAAGTCCCTGAGAAGGGCCATACCAGATCCCGTGAGGAGGAGGAAACTCGAACTCCTCGCAAGCTTCCTGATAACCAGAGAATATTAGCCGGGTAATCCTTAATTCCATCCGGGAATCCGATCAAGATATGAGCGCCGAGATCAGGTTTGAGGTCGTTAAGGTCGATGTTCCGGAGGGATGCAACGTCATCCTCGGGATAACCCACTTCATAAAGAGCGTCGAGGACATCTATGAGGCAGTTGTGAACACGGTTCCGGGGGCGAAGTTTGGATTAGCGTTCGCTGAGGCGAGCGGCCCATGTCTGATAAGGCATGAAGGGACGGACGAGGAGCTCCGCAAGCTCGCCTCAGAAACCCTATACAGGATCGGATGCGGCCACACATTCATAATCTACATGAGGAAGATGTATCCGATAAACGTGATGCAGAGGCTGAAGAGCGTTCCGGAGGTCTGCTCGATTCTGGCGGCGACCGCGAACCCGCTGCAGGTGATAGTTGCTGAGACG